>CAXBBB010000701.1:0-1890 GCA_963973615.1 uncultured Rhodothermales bacterium
TTCAAGTGCGCATGCTCGGGTCCGACACCGGGATAGTCTAGCCCGGCCGAAACCGAGTGGGCTAACTCGACTTGGCCCATCGCGTCTTGGAGTAGAAAGCTCATCGCGCCATGAAAGACGCCTGGCTCGCCCTTGGTGAGCGTCGCCGCGTGGCGACCCATCAGCCCTTCGCCCGCCGCTTCGGAGCCGTACAGCTTGACGCTTGCATCGTCGACGAAGGGGTGGAAGATGCCGACGGCATTCGATCCGCCACCGACACAGGCAAACACGGCATCCGGCGTCTCGCGTCCGACCTGATCGGCTAACTGCTTGCGCGTTTCGATCCCGATGATGCGGTGGAAGTTGCGCACCATCATCGGGTACGGGTGCGGGCCGACGACCGAGCCGATGATGTAGTGCGTCGTGTCGATGTTGCCGACCCAGTCTCGAAAAGCCTCATTGGTGGCGTCTTTGAGCGTCTTGCTCCCGCTGACGGCAGGAATAACTTCGGCACCGAGCAGCCGCATCCGGAGCACGTTGAGGTGTTGACGCTCGATGTCTTCGCTACCCATGTACACGACGCACTTGACGCCGAAGCGGGCGCAAACCGTTGCCGTCGCCACGCCGTGCTGGCCTGCTCCGGTCTCGGCGATGATCCGCTGCTTACCCATGCGACGAGCCAGCAAGATCTGGCCGATCGTGTTGTTGATCTTGTGCGCTCCGGTATGGCACAGGTCTTCGCGTTTCATCCAGACCTGAGCCCCGCCCAGATGCTCGGTCAGGCGCGGGGCGAACGTGAGCGGCGTTGGGCGACCCACGTAGTGATGCAGCAAGTCGTCGAGTTCGGCTTGAAACGCCGGATCAGCTTGAGCAGCGGCATACTCGCGTTTGAGTTCGTCCAAGACCTGGACGATGGTTTCGGGCACGAACGCGCCTCCGAAGCGACCGAAGTGGCCGGTATCGTCAGGCGCGGTGTAGGGCGGGGCGAGGGTTTCGGTCATGAGCGGTGGTATCTAACGCCGTTATGTACAACGGCGGTACGGCGCTGGATTAGGCCGTACCGAATGGATCAGGCTTCGTCTTCGATGGCGTCTCGGTAGGCGTCGAAGAACGCGCCGAGTTTGTCGAAGTCCTTGATGCCAGGCGACGTTTCGACGCTGCTGGACAGGTCGAGCGCAAAGGGACGGATGGTCTGGACGGCTTCCCTGACGTTGGCGTCGTTGAGGCCTCCGGCGAGGAAGAGGGGGACGGAGTCGGCGAGTTCTCGGGCCAGTCGCCAGTTGAAACTCTCGCCGGTCCCACCGTACAGGCTCGTCGAGTGGGTGTCGAGCAGGAAGTAGTCGACGATGCCACGGTACGGCTCCATGATGGCGAGCAGTTGCTCCGACGAGGCATCATGCGACACGCTAAACGCTTTGATGACCGGCACGTCGACGGCTGCGCACGTTTCGGGCGTCTCGTGTCCGTGGAGTTGGGCGATTCGAAAGCCCGCCTGCGCACACGACTCGTTGATCTCGTCGGCCGTTGAGTTGACGAACACGCCGACGGGCGCTGGGCCATACACCCAGTCGATGATCTCCTTCGCCTTGGCGGGCGTGAGGTAGCGTGGGCTGCCTTCGTACTGAATGAAGCCCAGATAGTCGGCTCCTGCTCCGGCGCAGTAGCGCGCGTCTTCGAGTTGGGTGATGCCGCAGATTTTTACTTTGGGAGGAGACAACGATTCAGGATTCAGATTCGGAAGAGTAGATCAGTGACTGCGTTTGCTCCCGCAGGTCGCGCAGCGCCTGTCCGGGGTCGGTCGCGCGCATAAACGTCTCGCCGATCAGAACGGCGTCGATGCCTTGCGCATGCAGATCGGCAAGCGTGGCGGCATCGCGCAACCCACTTTCGGCGACTCGGGCGATACGACTG
>CAXBBB010000702.1:0-1884 GCA_963973615.1 uncultured Rhodothermales bacterium
GATGATCGATATCATCGGCGTGCCGATCTCGGTTTCGTCGGTCTCGTGGTGCGTGTAGCTCGCCACGTTGAGATATGACATGATCATCAGCCCGAAGTACCGCATCAGCAGCAGCATCAGGAACAGGATCAGCGCGACGACCGACGAGAACACGAACAGCCCCTGCCAACTCAACTCGACGGCCAGTGCGGCTAGCGGTGTGTTGGGGAACGGGTTCTCCATCGCGATCCAGACGATTGCCATGAGGATCAGCGAGATTATCCCAAAGAGGATCGCCCGCCGGATGTAGAGTTTGCCCCCATCGGATGGATCGGCGTCCTGATGGCCTTCGTTATGGATCGGCTCGAAGGCGACGCGCTCGACGCCAGTATCGGTGCGGCGGCGCACCGGCAGCGCTTCTTTGGGGCCGACGTTGACCGGCGTAGCTGTTAGCGCAGACTCAGGCGCTTCGGCGGGCGGTGGTGTCGTCTCTGCCATAATCATGTGGGGGAGGGAGGGTGCATGAGGCTTCCGCAAAAGCTGTGCCCGCCATAGAAAATGCGTGGAAATCGCCTGTTGGGTCTCATTCCGTCTCATAAAGACGGGACGAAAGGGACGTTATCCAACTATCGCACACTTTCATAATGCGGAGGACGGAGCGTGTCCGAGGCGAAGGATGTCGCCCAAGGCCAAAGACGATTCACCGTGGAAATCGATCAGTTCAAGCGGCAATTACTCCGAAACACGCACCCTCAGTTAAACAGTGTTCGTACGGCCGATTATGTTTATATGCCCGGTGCCCGCCTCCCCACATCTCTGGCGGGCTACCATCTGTACACCATTCCTCCATACCTTATGTCTCGCTTGCATCGAGTGGTATCGCTGATTGCGCTAACACTACTCTTCTCAATTAGCGCCATGGCCCAGACGGGTCGGCTTGAAGGCGTCGTTATCGACGCGCCCACCGGACAGCCGCTTCCGGGCGCCAGCGTCCGTGTCGACGGAACGAACATTGGTGCCGCTTCGGGTGCCAACGGCGCCTACGACTTCGAAATCGAAGCCGGTACCTACGAAATCGTCGCCACTTTCATCGGGTACACCGATGTGCGGCGCGAGGTGACGATCACTGCCGGGCAAACGACCCGCCTCAACATCGAGCTCAGCCCCGACGCGACTTCTCTGGAAGACGTAGTCGTGACCGGGCTCGCTTCACGCCGCTCGCGCGAACTGAGCGAGGTCGCCGTCTCCCGCATCAACGTCGCCGATTTGATCGAAGAGAACACCTACCAGGATGTCTCCCAGATCTTGACGGGGAAAACCGCCGGCGTCAACATCCAGCCTGCTTCGGGTAACATTGGCGGCGGCATCCGCTTCAATATCCGCGGCGCCAGCAGCCTGACGGGCAGCGGTCAGCCGATTATCTTTGTTGACGGTGTACGCATCGACAACAGTTCGTTCGCCGGATTCGGTGCCGGTGGTCAAGACTTTGGCCCACTGAGTGACCTCAACCCCGAGGACATTGCCGACATGCAGATCCTCAAAGGACCGGCTGGCGCGGCTATCTATGGGACGGACGGCGTCAACGGTGTCATCCTGATCACGACCAAGCGTGGTAGGCTAGGGCAAGATGGACGCTTCGATATCTCGTACAAAGGCACGTTCGGGCAGAGCGAGCAGCAGGCGGAGTACGATGACTTCTTGCTCTCGGCCGGCGCTGCCAATGACATCTTCGTCGAAGGCGACATCCGTCAGCATCAGCTCGAACTATCGGGCGGTGGACGTGCGATCAGCTATCTCGTTTCTGGTACCTATCGCGACGAGGCTGGCATTTTGCGCAACACAAATGGCACGCGCACCAACCTGGTGGGCAACTTTGAGGCGTTTCCGAGCAACGATGTCTCGCTC
>CAXBBB010000703.1:0-1882 GCA_963973615.1 uncultured Rhodothermales bacterium
CACCGTATGGACGTGTCGGCGCGCTACACCAGAGAGATCGGACGTGCTTCGATTCAGGCGTTCGTCGGCATCGAGAACCTGTACGACCGCGCCAACTTGTTCGCGTACGACGTCGCCACACGCAGCCGCCGCGACGTACTGCCGCGCACCTTGACCGTCGGCTTCCGACTCAGCGCCCGATGAAGTCCCTCTTTTTCGCTCTCATCGCCACCCTCGCGGTCGTCGGATGCAGTACGGAGTTTGATCCGTTCGAAGCACCTGCTGCCCCTGCCGCTCTGTATGCCGCGCTCTCGGCGGACCGTGGAGAGCAGATCGTTCGCATCGAACCCGTGACGGCTCCCGGTAGCCTGCCGCCTAATGCCCAGGCACTGCTGATCGAGGAGGGCGGCGACACGCTTTGGCTCCGGCTGCGCGGCCCGGCAGTTCCGGGCGGACAAGGCGCCGTGTTCATCGCCGACACGACGGCGCGCGCCGGAGGGGTGTACCGCGTCGAGGGTACGGTCTCGGGCGATTTCGGCGAGCGATCCGTGATCGGACGTCTGAGACTTCCTCCACGCTATTCGGGGCAGGTCGATACCGTTACGGTCGACACCCTGCTGGGGCTGAGTCAGGTTCTCACGTGGCAGGATCTGCGAGCGAATCCGTCCAGCCTCGTGCTCACGTATTTCTTCGGTGCACGCGACTCGACCAACCTTTCTAGCTTTACCCGAGCCTATGGCGCCGGATTTCAGACGAACGCAGGCTATGCATTCAACGTGCGCCTGGGACGGGACATAAACCAGTTCGGTCCTACCGCTGCTGCCTTTGTCGGAAGACCCGACTCGCTGCGTCTGTTCGCCGTCCACGCCGACTTGCTGGTTACCGCGTCCGGTGCCGTAGACGACGCGCCGGGCGAACTCGTCGGCACCGCTCGGTCGCTCTTCGAGTGGACGCCGCCCGACTCGGTGGTTTGTGCTTCGCTAGGCTGTGGATAAGGAATGTCTGTTAGGTTGACGCAGCCAATAAGTGAGGCACTCAAATCCGGCTTTCGCTGTGACGCGCTTTGGGCTATGTTGCGCGCTCTTTCGCCTGCTGCCGTATGCGCTTTATCCTGTTTTTCGCCCTGTTCGTTGCGTTACCCGCAGCGGCTCAGGATGCCACTCTGCGCGGTTTCGTTCGCGATGCCGGTGACGGAAGCGTCCTGCAGGGCGTAAACGTTCGGCTTGAGCCCGAGCAGGGCGGCGCTCCCATCGGTTCGGCGACCGACCGCGACGGCTACTTCATTATCACTCGCATCGATCCGGGCGCCTACACGCTGCGCATCACGTACGTCGGCTACGAGGAGTTCGTAGAGCGCATCGAGCTTGAGCCGGGGGCGTACATCACGCGCGAGTTTGAGATCGTATTCGCTACGGACGAGTTGGGCGACGTCGTCGTCGAGGCTGAGGGCGCGGGCGTGCAGTCGATGGGCGCAGCAGGCCTGACGACGGTCCGCACCGCCGACCTGGAGCGCATCCCGACGCCGGGCTTGTCGGCTGACTTGGTCGGCTACTTGCAGTCGATGCCGGGCGTCGTCTCGACGGGCGATAGGGGCGGGCAGTTGTTCGTCCGCGGGGGCACGCCGTCGCAAAACCTCGTCTTGATCGACGGGATTCCCATTTTTCAGCCGTTCCACGTCATCGGCTTCTACTCGGCCTTCCCCGCTGAAATCTTGCAGTCGACGGACATCTATGCAGGTGGCTTCGGGGCACGGTACGGCGGTCGCATCTCGTCGGTCATCGACGTTAAGACGCGGCAGGGCAACAACCGCAGTTTTGAAGGCTCGGCATCGGTTGGGCCGTTCCTGACGGCGGCGTCGGTCGAGGGACCGATCGTCCAAGGAAAGGCGGCGTTCCTCGTCAGC
>CAXBBB010000704.1:0-1879 GCA_963973615.1 uncultured Rhodothermales bacterium
TCGGTCGTATTCTCGGCCATCAACCGAAACTTGCGCTCGCTTTCGAGTAGTGCACGGTCCGCCTGCTCGCGTAATAGCAAATCGCCCACCCAGTCGGCCAACAGGCTGACGGTTTCGCGGTCAAGTTCGGAGAACGGCTCTGCGCGCTCGCCGGACGAGGCGAAACACAGCGTACCGCTCATGACTCCGTCGACCTTGAGCCGCGCCCCGATATACGATTCTAAGCCGGCCATTTTGTAGCACAACTGTTCGTTATAGGGCGAAGCTGCCATACGGTTGATGCTCAGCACGTCGCGCTTCTCCTCGACCAGCAGACCGCAATAGGTCTGATCGAGCGGAAAGGTGTCGTCGGGGTGCACACTACGATCCGGCGTGTGGGCAGCCACGATGGTGAAGACATCGCCTTCGATGTGGGAAGCGTATCCGCTGTCCATTCCGAGCAGCTGGGCTGCATAGCGAAGCGCCCTCTCGATTCGCTTTTGGACAGGCGCGTCAGCTCCACCCGCCGTCAGGTCGTAGAGCGCCCGCATCCGCCGCTGCCGCTCGACGGCTTCGCGTTCGGTCCGTATCGACTCGCGCAGGTCGCGGACGAGCACCACGCGCAGGCCACCTTCGAGTTCGCGCGCCTGGACGCGCATCGGCACGCGGCTGCCGTCGCGATGGATAGCCTCCACGGTGTATGGGTTCTCATCGCGATCGCCCATCCGCTTGCGGATCTCAGCCCTCCCCTGGTCATCAAACAGCATTCCGAGGGCATTCTTTCCGATCACCTCGGCAGCGCTGTACCCGAGCATGCGCTCGAACGCGGGATTGAACTCGAGCGGGATCCCGTCGCGGTGTAGCAACACGCCCTCGCTCACGATGTCCGTCACGTTGGCCAACCGCTCACGCTCGGCTTCGGCAGCGCGGCGACTCTCGTGCAGCGCGTCCCGAGTCCGACGGTACCGTCGGTACTCGATGAGCAGAGCAATAGCCAAACCGATGGTGAGCACGATTAACAGCGCCTCAGCGCCACGCATCGTACCTGCCAGGTCGATTAGGAGAGGAAGAGATGGGGGAACAGCTTGCTCCGTGTGCGGGGAAAAAGCGACCGCGGTTGCATAGGTCATGACAGGGTGGGAGGACTTTCGGGGATATCGGCCGAAAGGGAACAGATCTTAAACCCTCACGCAACTCATGTACCGGAACTGTAACACAGCAGACCCACCGCCCTACCCTCATGCAGTAGCTTGGACACTCTTCCCCTCGCCCCAAGTCATGCCGGACGTCACGCTGCGCCGAAGCGCCCCCGCCAAACTTAATCTCGGGCTCCACGTGCTGCGCCTGCGTGCCGATGGTTACCGGGACATCGAGACGGTTTTTTTGCCCATCGCATGGCATGACACGATCACCGCGCGCCCCTCGCACACCCTGACGCTCTCGTGCTCCGACCCTGACCTGCCGACCGACGAGTGCAACCTCGTCCTACGCGCCGCCCTCAAACTCAACAGCGTGCTGGGCGGACAACACGGCGCCGAGTTGCACCTCGACAAACAGCTTCCCTACGGTGCCGGACTAGGCAGCGGATCCTCGGACGCGGCGCACACGCTCCGCCTGCTCTGCGCGCTCTGGGAGGTCGACGTGCATCGCACCCAACTCGAATCCATAGCCG
This sequence comes from uncultured Rhodothermales bacterium, assembly GCA_963973615.1. Classification (GTDB taxonomy): domain Bacteria; phylum Bacteroidota; class Rhodothermia; order Rhodothermales; family BA12; genus CAXBBB01. The sequence goes on from CAXBBB010000704.1 coordinate 1,652, forward strand.
TCGAACTGGGCAGCGACGTGGCCTTTTTCCTCGACGACGAGCCCGCGTTCGCAACCGGGCGCGGCGAGCGGCTGTCGACGCTTTCGGATCGCGAGGGAGGCGGAGCGTACCGGTGCCCATTTGCGATCGTCGTTGCCGCGCCGCACGTCCATGTCGATACGGGAGAGGCATATGCGCTCGTTGCTCCCAACGGAACAGATCGCCCCGACCTGCGCGCCGTCGTCCGGT
>CAXBBB010000705.1:0-1873 GCA_963973615.1 uncultured Rhodothermales bacterium
GTCTGGCCGGGCGTCTCGATGGACGGGAATAGCGGCGCGCGCCTGCCGAAGCGTGGTGCGGCTCACGTTAGCGTGGATCAGCGTTTGAGAATGATCGTCGGCCTCTGCGAGCACGTCTCCGGTCGGAGAAAGAATCAGGCTCCCCCCCGCGAACATCAATCCGGCATCCGTGCCAACCCGGTTCGCGGCGACCACGTACGCCTGATTCTCGATCGCGCGGGCAGCCAGCAGCGTCCGCCAGTGAGGCGCTCGGACAGCGGGCCACGCCGAGCAGACGACCAGCAGGTCGGCAGGATCGCCCGCTAGATCGCGGAAGCTCTCAGGAAAGCGCAGATCGTAGCAGATAGCGACTCGGCAGCGCCAGCCGTTCAGGTCCAGAGTGCAGCGCGCATTGCCACGTGCGAAGAAGCGCGGTTCGTCGGCGGGTGGCGGCGAAAACAGGTGGAGTTTGCGGTAGCGGCCTACGAGATCACCGTCCGAATCGATAGCAGCGGCGGAATTGTAGACGCCGTCGTCGCCGGGTTGTCGGAGCGCGACGAAGACGGCGACGCCCTGTTTCTGTGCGGCATCGCGTAGCCGCGCTATCGGCTCCGACTGCCAATCCGACGCGTGGTGCGCGGCAAGCGGCAGGTCGTATCCCACATCGGCCAGTTCAGGGAAAACGATGAGGTTGCAGCCCTCCCGAGCTGCTTCCTCGACCTGCTGCACCATAGCGTCGACGTTGAGCTGCACGGCTCCGGGTACGCAGTCGATCTGGGCAGCAGCAACGCGCATCGGTCAGTCTTCCTCTTCGCCTTCATCCGCGTCTGCATAAAGCGCCTGCATTCGCTGGTTGAAGACGGGGCTTTCGGGGCGCATGCGTCCGGCGTCGCGATAGTAGTCACGTGCGGCGTCTCGGTCGTTCTGTGCTTTGGCAATGTCGCCGAGCAAGATGGACTGGTCGAAGCTGAGCGCGACGAGCGGTTTGGCACGCTGCTCGATGACTTCGAGCGCCTCCTCGTTCCGGTCCATCTGGTGAAGCGTCCGGGCGCGCAGATAGTGGTAGAACCAGAGGTCCCGCTGCTCGAGGGCGGCGTCCAGCTTCTCGAGGGCCAGTTCGTATTCGCCTTCGTCGACGTGGAACGCGATGTCGGCCAGGCGCGGCGCCACGTAGGTGGGATCGTATTCGAGCGCTTGGTCGAAGTAGGTGCGTGCCGCGAACGCGTTCCGGTCTTTGCGCATCGTGACGCGCCCCAGGTGGTAGTACGCCGGAGCAAACGTCGAAAACAACCGCGTCGCCCGGACGAACTGGTCGCGCGCCGCGGTCAGATCACCGCTGTTTTCCAGGCGGATGCCTTCGTTGACCAGCGCCAGTGCTTCTTCGGGCGGCGACTGACTCGCCAGGTCGAACGCGATCAGCCAGAGTTGGAGGTTGTCGAGCACCTCACGATCGGTCGTTTTGGCAAACGCGCGCTCGAAGTTTTCGACGGCGGCGGCGTTATCGCCCTTCGCCTGCGCACCGAACGCTTTGAAAAGGTAGTAGTAGGGCTGCTGCTCCGTATCGCGCTGATTCCACAAGTTGATGAGCGCATCGCGACCTAGCAGCGTGCCGTCGTCGCCCACCTGATCGCTGAGCAGTTGGGCGACTTCGACGAACTCCTCGCGCCACCCCAACTCATCGAGCAGACGGAGGCGCTCCGGCATCCGGTCGAGTGCGGAAACGCTGATCGAGTCGAGCGGCGAAGCGGGGGCCAATGCCGTCTCCCTGTAGAGCAGCAGGCGCGCCAGCACGTCGACAAACGTACGGAACTTGAAGTCCTCGTAGGAGCCGGTCTCGAAGTATCCTAGACGCGCGGCGCGGTAGCGCTCGGCAGCCTGCTCGCGATTGGCCGAT
>CAXBBB010000706.1:0-1864 GCA_963973615.1 uncultured Rhodothermales bacterium
GCGGCAGAAGAGCGAGCAGGCGCATCGGAAAGGGGAACAGCTTGGAGGTACCCACAACGCGCCGGACGCCGAATCAGTCCGTCCCGACGAAGAACACGGCGTTGGCGAACAGCCGCTTTCCGCCTTCCCAGAAGCCGCGGAAGAGCGGGTTGTCGATCAGGTAAACGACGGCGCCACGGCCCATGTCTTCGACGCCGTAGAGCAGCGCGCCGCCCAACTCGGACTGCGCGTCGACTCCAGCAAACCCGCTGGCGGGGACGCCACTCGCGATCACGCCGACGTTCCAGCCGTCTTTGAGCGGCGCGTAGGCGCGGCTCGAACGAACGAGCGCAAACGTCTCCTCGCCGTAGCCGAAGGCCAGCGGATGCGTCGGGTCGAGCGTGACGCGGTGGATGGCGCCCGGCGTAGACTCGGACACGCTGTCGCGCTCCCTGTCGGCGTAGCGGCGCGGGGCAGCGGTCGTCGAGTCGTCTTCGGATTCGTCGGCTTCCTTGAGCGCAAGGCCGAAGCCTTCGCGTCCAGCAAGGGAGCGGGCGGCGCCCTCCAGAGCGACGAGCCGACCACCGGCGCGGATCCAGTCGCGCAGATCGGACAGGCGCTCGTCGGTGAATACGTCGCCATAGCTACCGGGCGGGAGGACGAGCACGTCGTAGTCGTAGAGCGCACCGGCGCGCATCAAGTCGGCGGGGTTGGCGAGCGTGACCGGATAGCCGATCTGCTGCTCGAAGAAGTGCCACACCTCGCCCAGCCCCAGCGACGACGCGAAATCGCCCGCCGCAACTGCGACGCGCGGGGCTTTGACGAACGCCACGCCCGACGACCCGAAGTCCTGCCCCTGATCGACGCGCGTCGACCGGAGCGCGACCGGCTCGACACTATAGGCCTGCGCGATCCGAGCAACGGCGTCGCCGAACGCATCGCCGTCGCGACGGTCGTTGCCTTTGCGCGTGAAGACGACCGTCCCTCTGTCGAACTCGCTTCCGCCTGCTCGAAACGCGCTGGTCGACAGGCGCGCGCTCAGCCCGGCCTCGAACGCATCGGCCAGAGCACGCAGCCCGTCCATCGATTCGAGCGGCAGCGCATAGGCGACGGCGCCAGCGTCGGGCGCGTCGGCTTCGGCTTCGTACCACGGACCGGTTCGTACCGGAAGAGACGCGGTTACGGCCCACGCGTCCAGATCGTGCGCGTAGGGCAGCGACCAGGCGGTGATGTCGTACGTCAGCGAGTCGGGGATGCCTGCTTCCGGCTCCATCAGCACCTGGGCCAGCGTTCCGTTGGGCTGCGCGGCGCGGATGACCAAGTCGCCCGGCGAAACCGTAAACGTCTCCGTCTGCCCTCTGCGGTACGCGTAGCCCGTCGCTGTCGCCGACTGCGCGGCAGCTTGGTAGGTGATGCCGTTGGCATCGAGCAGGCGCGTCAGTTCACGCAGTGATTCGGTCCCCTCTTGGGCCGAGACGACGTAGCCGACGTACGGCGCGTTTTCTCCGCGTCCGGCCCGAGCGTAGTAGGCCTCCATCTCGCGCACCAACTCGGCGCGCGTGTCCGACGCGAGGGCGACCGTGTTCAAACTCGTCGCCACGTGTCCAGCGATGCGGTAAGCGAGCGTCAGCGTGTCGCCCTCGGACGTTTCGATGGCGATTCCGGCGCGTCCCGATCCGCCCTGTTCGTACGTCATGCCGATCGCGCCGTTGTAGGTCGGCCACGTGTCGCCGTACGACGGGTAGAAGAGGTCGAACACTTCGCCGGTGAAGTACAAGCGGCTGTTCTGATCGAACGACTGCGCGTTGCGCGTTCCGAGCTGATTCTGCCAGTCGCGCTGAAACGGCGTGATGACCCGGTGGAATGGCTCGGCAGCCGGAGCGAA
>CAXBBB010000707.1:0-1863 GCA_963973615.1 uncultured Rhodothermales bacterium
TCCGGTGAGGCTCAACGGCTCGAACGCAAACTGCTCGAAGCCTTCGAGAGGGGCGCGCACGTCCCCGTCCTCCGACTGCGCGAGCATGAAGACGCCGACCTCCGTCGCGTCGGTCAGGTGGCGTACGACGCGCTCTTCGACGGCTACACGCGCAAGCAGTGGGGCGTCGGCCCGGCCGACCTCGACCCGAGCGTGACGGGGCGTGTGCCCATCCGCGTGGGGCGCGACGACCGCTACTTCCAAGATCCGTATCAAGGCGTTCCGGTCGACGGCTACACGGCGATGGTCCGTCGCATCCTCGATCAGCCCGGCATCGACGTGTCGACGGGTACGACGTTCGAGCAGGCCGAGGCGATGGCGTCGTTCGACCGTGTCCTCTACACCGGCCCCCTCGACGCGCTGATGGGCTACGCGTGGGGCGCGCTGCCGTATCGCAGTCTGCGCTTCGAGCACCACACGCACGAGCAAACGGAGTTGGTGCAGCCGGTCGCCCAGGTCAACTACCCCGATGCTCAGGACGGTGACTTCACGCGCATCGTTGAACACCGGCACTTCACCGGCCAGCAGATCGACGCGACGACGACTACGCGTGAGTTCGCCCTGTCGCACGTGCCGGGCCAGACCGAGCCGTACTACCCCGTGCCGCACCCCGACAACCGCGCCTTGTATCACCGCTACGAGTCTGAGTTGGCGCGCGTCCATCCGTCGCTGCTGGCCGCCGGGCGACTGGCCGACTACAAGTATTACAACATGGATCAGGCCGTCGGGCGCGCGTTGAGTCTGTTCGAGCGTTCCATCGCACCGGCTGGCTGACCCTCGGCTATCTTGAGCGCTTCCGAGAGCACGCGTACTCCATTCTACCTCGTCATCCCGAGCCTGTCGAGGGATCCTCGTCCTCTACCGAAGGAGACCCTTCGACTTCGCTCAGGAGGACGGTTGATGAGGCTGGAGCGGTCGGCGTGACGTACGAATTTTTTCTGCTGTGTTTTCCCGCCTGTGCCCAATCGCCTTGCTCTGCTCTTGATTGCGCTGCTGTCGGCGGGCGTGGCAGTGGCACAGCCTGCCCGGCTGAGCGGGACGGTCGTCGCGGCGGATGGACTCGTCGGCGTTCCGGGTGCAACGATCGAGGCGACGCACGAGGCGGGTTTCAATGTGACGACGGCGAGTGGGGCCGACGGATCGTACGTGTTCGCGCGCCTGCTGCCAGGCGCGTATCGAATCGTGACGACGCATCCTGGCTTCGCCGCGCGCGTGACCGAACTCACGCTAGCTCCGGGCGAGGCGGGCACTCGGCAAATCGTGTTGGCTCCCGCTCCGATTCTGGCTGGGGAAGTCGACGTAGACGGCTCGCGTGACGCTTCCTCTGAGGTGTCGGACGGGCGGCGGCTGGGGGCGCAGGCGCTGCTGCCGCCGGGCGGATTGCTACCCGGTCCCGATGTGGCGCGCGCGCTCGAAACGCTGCCGTCGTTCACGCTATCGGGCGACGGCAGTGGCGGGTTGACCGTGCGAGGCGGGGAGCCGACGCACAACCTGTTTCTCGTCGAAGGCATCCCGATCCTGCGACCGCTCCATGTGCTGGGCGGATTGTCCGTCGTTCCGGGCGAGGCCGTTGCGCACGTCGACGCGTATGCCGGGGCGTTTCCGGCGCGCTACGGCGGGCGGATGGCGTCGGTCGTCGATGTGACGCTGCGTAAGCCGTCGCGCAAACCCGTCGGGACGGTCGACGTGGCGCCGCTGCTGAGCGGGTTCGCACTGCAGTCGGTCGTCGCTCCGGACGTGACGGCGCTGGTCGCGGCGCGGCGTTCGTTTGTCGGTGAGGTCGGATCGGGCATTACCGGAGGTGCTCAACCGTTCGGCTTCTGG
>CAXBBB010000708.1:0-1860 GCA_963973615.1 uncultured Rhodothermales bacterium
CCGCCATCGTCGTCGGCGACAGCCGTACGGGAGCCACGCAAAAGCTCGACGGTCCGTACTACATCATTCGCTGGCTGCTGCGGTTCGCCCAGCTAGGCATCGCACCTGTTCCCCTGCCCCTGCGCCCGTCGAGGTACCACCTCGCCCTCGCCCCACGCGACTACGTCCTCGACGCACTGGACACGCTCGCCGCCCGAGCCGACACCTCCGGCCAGACGTTTCACTTAGTCGACGCCCACCCGCCGTCGATTCCCGACGTGCTCGAACAGTTCGCCGAGGCTGCCGGTGTCCGCGCAGTCGGCATTCCGGCACCGATCCAACTGGTACGCTCAGCCCTTCAAGCGCTGCCTCCGGTCCGCTCGTGGATCGGCATCGAACCCGAGACGTTCGCCTATTTCACCCATCCCACCCGCTACGCCAGTCTCGCCACACAGCAGGCGCTCGCTCCAACTGGAATCGCCTGCCCGCCGTTCGCGTCGTACGCCGCTAACTTGGTCCGCTTCACACGCGCCCATCCCCACATCTCATCGGCGGCGATGGCCTAGCCCTTCCTTCTCTTTCTTTATGACCACGTTAGGCATCGACATCGGCGGCTCCGGCATGAAAGCGGCTCCGATCGACTTGGAAACCGGCACACTGCTTTCGGACCGCAAGCGCATCAAGACGCCGCAACCCGCGACCCCATCTGCCGTCGCAGACACGGTCCGTAAGCTCGTCAAGCACTTCGATTGGGATGGTCCGGTAGGTAGCGCGTTTCCCGCTCGGATCGCGCATGGTGTTGCCAAGACTGCGTCGAACATCGAGAAAGAGTTCATCGGATTGGACGTGCAGCAACTGTTCAGCGAAGTGACCGATCAGCCCTTCGTCGTCCTCAACGATGCGGATGCCGCGGGCGTCGGCGAAGCCGAGTACGGCGCCGGGAAAGGTGAGAAAGGCATTGTGCTCACGCTCACCTTCGGAACCGGCATCGGATCGGGCCTAATGGTCGACGGCAATCTCGTCCCCGGGACGGAACTGGGGCATTTGGTGCTCCCGTCGGGTAAAGTCGCCGAGCCGTGGGCCGCCGACCGAGCGCGCAAAGACGAGGATCTATCGTGGAAAGACTGGGCCAAACGCGTCCAGGTCTACCTCGAACACGTCGAGTTCTTGCTCGCGCCCGACGTGATTATTATCGGCGGCGGCGTCAGCAAACCCGAACGCTGGGAGAAGTTCGCCGACCGTCTGGAAACGAAGGCCGAGTTGCGCCGCGCCGAACTGGGCAACAACGCCGGAATCGTAGGCGCTGCCCTCGCCGCCGAACGCCTACGAAACAAGGCAGATTGAACGAAGACAGGTATCCCGCAAAGGTTGGATATCCATCTGAACACACGTTAAATCAGCCGATTTGCACGTTCCAGTACGTCGCTAGGCGCTGGATGTAAGCGGCTTCAGCGGTGACGATTGTCCCGTCGGCAGAGGCCAGGGCGGCCAAATCGTTGAGCACACCCAGGCGCTGGTTCTCGCTCAGGCTTTGACGCAGACTCTCGGCGGCGGTCTCGACCATCTGGTCGCGCGACGGACCCGCATAGGTCAGCATCACCTCTTCCAGCGTCTGCGAGATGACGTTCTGCTCGGCGCGGGGAAACCACTTACTCAGATGCAACGCCTGCTGCTCTGCCTCGCGCTGATCCAAGTCGGCATCGGTACCGTGGGTGAGCGAGAGGAAGAGCAACGCCATGTCGTGAAGCGGCGTCCAGTTTTCGGAAAGGTGTAGCATGATCGGGAGACGAGGGCAGGTAGAAAAGGTCGAGACGAATCGATTGGATTCGGCTAAAAGCGCTGCGACCTGTGGGCTCAGCTGTTTTTGATCTCGCGAGCGGC
>CAXBBB010000709.1:0-1858 GCA_963973615.1 uncultured Rhodothermales bacterium
ACAGCGACTCGGCAACGACCGGCTCGCAGATATGGCGTTTCGGGCAGGACTAGAGCGCGCGCACCCCGATATGGCGGTAGGATTTACGTCGCCTCTGCTGATTGCAGGGGCTGACTCTCTGGAGGACGCAGCGCTGTTCTGGGAGCAGAACGATCCGCTGTTACTGACGTCGTATAACGAGCGTCAACTGGCGCATTATGCGCGCGTCGCCTTTGCCGACCTCGTCTATGCTGCCGACTTCCTCGACCTACGCGGATGGGAGACGCGGCGCGGGCAGATCTTTATTCGCTATGGGGCACCGCTGTACGAACGCACCATCGCTCCGCCCGGGGCCGAACTCATCCGCTACGCGATCTGGGAGTACGACGACTTCCAGTTCGTTTTCCACGACGAGTATCGCAGCGGAGAGTTTACGCTGTTCACACCGAGCGCGCGTGACATCGGGCTGGGTGTGGTGCCGGACGTTGGAGAGGCCGATTACGTGATTCAGGCGCGCGATATGGCCCGGACGATGCCGCAACGCTACACGTTCGACCCTGGAGGTGTCCGCATCGCTGCTGATGTGCGTACGGCGAGTTTCCGAGGTACAGGTAATACGACTGATCTCATCGTCGCTTACGGAATGCCGGTCGGTGGCGCCAATACCGGAATGGAGGAGCCATCCGCTGAAGTCGGCGTGTTTCTGGGTGCCGGACCGGGACGCCTCGAGGTGCGGGACACGCTGGGGGGACGGGTGGCCCAATTGGCCCGCCTTGGCGATGCGGCAACGCTCTTGCTGGGGCAGCTTCCGATGGTGGCTCGTCCGGGTGTGCAGCGACTGTCGGTCGAGCTGATGGGAATCGCCAACCGGGTAACAGCGGTACACCGATCCGTCGTCGACGTGCCAGCGTTTCCCCAAGGCACATTTGCCGTCAGCGATCTCCTACCTGCCTATGGTGTCGATGAAGCCTATGACGATTCGCCAAGTCATCCGGCATTCGTAACGCGCGGCGACCTACGTATCCTCGCCGCACCAACGGCTGCGTTCGACCGCTCACGACCGCTCTACCTCTACTTCGAGATCTATGATCTGGCACCTGCTGCCGACGGAATAGCGCGCTACGAGTTGGAAATCGACTTGACCCGTGAAGGGGGAGGAGGTTTGCTGTCGCTCTTTCGTTCGTCGCCGCGTGGTGTTTCGGTGCAGTTTCCGGGCGAAGTGAAGGGGCGCAACGTGTCGACCTATCAGATTCTGGATGTCGCTGATCAGGAGCCGGGGAGCTACGTGCTCACCCTCATTGTCCGGGACGTGCAGACAGGGGAGCGGCGGACTCGGACGCAGGAAATAGTTCTTCAATAGCCCGATGTTATGAAGTTTAGAGACTTGAGACCTCTTGCACTATTTTTTGCAGGCACCTTGGTAAGTCTTGGGTTTATGTGTCAATCTGTTCAGTCTGACTTACTCGAGTGCGACAGGTTGATTGACAGAGGCGAAGTCTGGTATACATCTGAGACTGGTCAGCCTTACGACGGCAACTGCGTTTCCTACTACTCTGAGGGGAATCTGCAGAGTGAAGCGTCGTTCAAACAAGGGCTTCTCACTGGCCCTTTGAAACTATACTATCGGAGCGGAGCTGTCGAGGAAATTGTAGAGCACACGGGTGGTGTTCCGGATGGCGATGCCACTTACTACTACGAGAGCGGAATTAAAAGGCGCCAGGGAAAGCTCATCCAAGCACAGGCAGAAGGTCTATGGCACACTTGGTATCCCAACGGTGATCTGGAAGCTGTAGAGAACTGGCGAGACGGAGTGATGGAGGACAGTTCATTTTCCAGAGTAAGGTAGAAACCCCCGCCTTCAGGCGGGCAGCTTTTAGCT
>CAXBBB010000710.1:0-1858 GCA_963973615.1 uncultured Rhodothermales bacterium
CCTCGACTTCGCCAACGGTGCCGACGGTGCCGCTGCCGTTCTGCCGCTCGTCATGAATGGCACGCTCGACGTAACCGGAACGGCCTTCGCCGTGCCGACGATGCCTACCTCGGGTGGAAGCCCGACCGCGCTGCTCGCCCCCGGCCAGCCACGCCGCGTCGACATCCTGCCGATCTTCTACTTCGGCGTGCCGAACCTCGCGCCGTACCAGCTCGCCGCCGGTAAAGCCGGGCTCGTCGTCGACGACGGAACGGGAACGCTCGTCTTCGCCGAAGGCAAGCCGTTCATCAACAACTTCCTTCCGATCACGCAAACGTCTGACGGCGGTCTCTGGGGCGGCGACATGCTGCGCCTGAACATGGCTGTGCCCGTTACGGAGCGTGGGACGGACGAGTATCGCAACAACGCATACAAAGGCCTCATCCGCGCCGCCGCCATCGGCCTGACCGTGCCTGAGTTCGCCAACGCGGACATGGAAGCGATCCCGCACATGGACGGCTTCCCCAACGGACGCCGCCTGGAAGACGACGTGACGACGATTGAGCTGCAGGCCGTAGGTGGTCTGGTGCTGGCCGCTGTCGGTCTGCCGGAAGACGATGCCACGGCGGGCGACTATTCGGATCTCGCCTCGCCGCAACTCGTCTCCGAGTTGTCGTTCGTTGCCGGACCGACGCGCAACGACCTCGAATTCCGCACCTCGTTCCCGTACCTCGCCAACCCGCACCGCGGCTACGACTACGTTCGTGACGTGACGGCTGAAGCGCCGCCTACCAATACGGCCATCGAAGGTGGGTTGGGAATCGGAGCGCCCGACGCGTTCATCCTCAACCAGAACTACCCGAACCCGTTCTCGCCGTCGACGACGATCGAGTATCACCTGTCGCGCCCCGGCAACGTGGAACTGAGCGTCTACGACATGCAGGGACGTCTGGTGCGGACGCTGGTCGATGAGCCGATGCAAACCGGCACACACCCGGTTCGCTGGGAAGCCGACGGCTTGGCGAGCGGCACCTACCTGTTCCGCTTGGTAGTGGACGGTAAGGCTGCTCGCACGCAGACCGCTACGCTCGTCCGGTAACTCAACCCCGCCGAACGAACGCAATCCGTCGGCCGATGCTCTGTGCGTCGGTCGGCGGATTGGTTTTATACTGATCCTACTTACCGATTCCCTTCTTCTATCGATGAAATCACTTCTCGCCACCGCCGTTCTCGTCTTAGCCTTGGGCGCTGCCGTGTGGTACGGCCTGTCGCGCGAACCGGAGCCGCTACCAGAAGGCCCTCGCCAGGTGCTCCCCGCATCGCAGTTCGCTAATCCCGAAGCCTCCATCGGCTATTATCAGGAGCGCCTCCGTCGCAATCCGGACGAAGTGGCCAGCTATGCCGCGCTCGCCCAGGTGCTGCTCCAGCAGGCGACCGACACGCACCGCGAAACCGAGTTCGTTCCTCAGGCTCAGGAGATCATCGAAGAAGGACTCAGCCGTTCTCCGAACGACTACCACCTTCGTCTGCTCAACGGCACGCTGCTCAACAAACTGCACCGCTTCGAGGACAGCCGCGCACAGGCGCAGAACCTGCTCGCCGAGCACCCCAAAGACTCGTACGCACACGGCATCCTGGTTGACGCGCTCGTCGAGTTGGGCGAGTACCCTGCCGCTGTCGAGGCAATGGACGCGATGCTCGCGATCAAACCGGGCGTTGCCTCCTTTACGCGTGCGTCCTACCTGCGCGAACTCCACGGCGACGGGCCAGGCGCCATCGCCGCCATGCGCATGGCGGCCGACGCCGGGCTCAAAGGCACGTCGGATCGTTCGTGGGCACTCTACAACCTCGCCAACCTCTACCTCGCCGACGCCAAGCC
>CAXBBB010000711.1:0-1851 GCA_963973615.1 uncultured Rhodothermales bacterium
CATGTGTTAAGCCCGCCGCCAGCGTTCGTCCTGAGCCAGGATCAAACTCTCCATAGTAGAGATTTGATATCTGTTGTTTTGTTGTCGCTTCAACCCAATCTGAACAGATGAGATCTGTAACAGAATCGGAATTGACTCGGACTCGCTATGCTTCTAGTCTCATCAAAGAACTGTGCCTTATATTGGCTTCCGTGGTAAGATGCGCGCCTTTGTGAAGGCCGCTTTTCGTTGCGCGGATTGTTATGATACGGAATCGAGATTGACTTGTCAAGTCTTTTTTCCGTTTCATCCTCGTTTCACATTTCCACCTTTTCGTTTGCTGACCGTGTCAGCGCGCCGCCGTTGCGAGGATTGTTATGATACGCCGTTTGAGTCGGAGTGTCAACCGTTTTGCTCGCATTCGCGAAGCCTTCTAGTTAGACACCTGATCGTCTCGATTCAGGTCGTATCAGCCAGTCTAAGAACATCCCACCGCTTGGGTAGGGCGCTCGCAAACACAGCTCCCCTAGGTCGGTTTCCAGCTTTTTGGTGTAAGTGCAGTGAAGCTCGATTTGAGTGCGCACCTTTTGCCCTGAGCGGGGTGGTAGCTTGCTCTCCTCTAGTGTGCTCCTCCCTCCTTCCACCATGCGCGAACGCTTCGCTCCCCTCCTACGCACCGCCAAGAATCTCTACTTCTGGCTCGGCGTCGCCGTCCTGGCTCTTTTCGTCTATATAGGTCTTGCGGTCTTCGACAATCTGATCATGCCTTCCTATACCCGCCAAGGGCAGGCGGTTGAGGTACCGCAGGTCGAGCGTATGCTGTTAGAGGACGCGCTCGCCACCTTGGACGCTCAGGGTCTGGAGGCCGAACAGGTGGAATCACGCTTTGTCGGAGATCGCCCGCCCAACGAAGTGTTGGAGCAAGAGCCTTCGGCAGGATCGCAGGTCAAACGCGGGCGGCTCGTTTATATCACAGTGAACTCGAGCGAGCGGCCAGAGCGTCAGATTCCGAGTGTAATCGGATTGGGAGTCGAGGATGCACAGGCTCAGCTTCGATCTATCGGGTTCAAGGTCGAGACGCAGGCCGATGATATACCCTCACCCTACAAGAACACGGTTACGCGGCAGCAGCCTGACCGTGGGGTCCAGTTAGCTGTCGGGGAGACGGTGACGCTGTATTACAGTACGGGACCATCGGACTTCTACGTATCGGCGCCGGATGTCACGGGGATGTCGGTCGAGGCAGCACGAGAACAGTTGCGGGGCGAGTCGCTCAACAGCATCGTCGTCGGTGAGGGTGACGATGAGGGGGCGACCGTTTTACGTCAAAGCCCCGAAGCCGGCACGCGTGTGCGTGGCGGACACGAAGTCCGCCTGTTTACCGACCCTGCAGAAGTCGAAGAAGGTAGCGGCCTCGATATATAGACGCGGCTCAGTCTTCGAGTACGACTTGAAAACCAGATTCCACGTCTACGCGGACGCGGGCGCCCTGGGTTGTCGGGATGACGCGGCCTACGAAGTCGGGTTGGATCGGGACTTCGCGGTGCCCCCGGTCGACAAGTGTAACCAGCTGAATCTGACTCGGACGTCCCCAGTGGACTACAGCGTCGAGGGCGGCGCGGATCGTGCGTCCGGTGTAGAGCACATCGTCTACAAGGAGGACACGCTTGGCATCTACCTGAGCTTCGGGGCGGATCGGCTCGCTCGGTTCGCGGTCATCTCGAAACGCGGAGATGTGGAGTTGAGCCGAAGCGATTGTCGCACCGGACTGCGTCTCTATTGCCTTGGCTAGCGTTTGTCCTAGCTCCCACCCGCGCGTACGGAGTCCGAGGATGAGCAGTTCGTCGGCGCCATGGTTGCGTTCAATCACCT
>CAXBBB010000712.1:0-1847 GCA_963973615.1 uncultured Rhodothermales bacterium
CCCTAATCGTAGCCGGTTGGGTATGACGGTTTCGCGCACGTTCTACAGTAGTTCCGGGCCGACCGGGAATCCACGCAGCAACAGTAGTGACATGTACTACTATCTCCAAGGTCTCTGGAAGGACGAACTGCCGATCGTGAACTGCGGCGACGGCTATAGCCCCACCAACCGTGAGACGTTTCCCTGTACCGTCAACCAGCAGCCGACGACGTTCATGCTAGCGGGTGATCCCGTCACCGGCGCGTTCTGGAGCGAGTTGAACTATGACGATGCAGGCACCGCCAATACCCCTAGCGACCGCCGTCACCTGATGAGTACCGGCCCGTTCGTGCTCGAATCGGGCGAGGAGCAGACGGTTCAGTTCGCCATCGTGTGGAGCCGAGGCACGAGCAACCTGAACTCTGTCGCCACGTTGCGCCGAGACGTGAGCGAGATCGGCGAGCAGTTCGAGTCGGGCTTCTCCGACCGTCCGAAGTTCGTGCTTCCGCAAGGCGTGCCGACGCTCGACACGCCAGTCGCCGGTTCGGTCGTTTCCGAAGGGCCGGTGCAACTGCTCGCGACGGTCTCCGGTCTTCGCGATCGCGCGGAGATTCAGATCGCTCGTGAGGTGTTTGCGGATACAACGCGGTCGTATACCAACGGCGCTGTCGTGCCGCTCGGACCGGGCACGTATCGGGCGCGCACGCGCTACGTTGCTGGGTTCGAGGGCGGGCCGTGGTCGGGTCCTGTCGCCTTCACCGTCGCCGCCAACCCGCTGGTGCCGTATGAACGGGGCGACATCGTCTCGTTCGAAGTCAGCGCCAACGCCGCTGGTCCGGTCATCCCGGCACAACCCGCTGCCGCCGGGTTTCAACTCTTCCCCACGCCCGACCTCGACGGCGACGGGCGTGGAGACGATCCGACGCAAGCCCAGCAGGTCGGTCCGGCGCGGTGGCTGATCTATGCAGGCGGAGGCGCCGGCTCGTACGATAGCTTTCTGAGCCGGGCCATTTACTCGCGGAGTGGCAACGAAGAGCGCATTTTAGGGCACACGTTCGAAATCCGCTTCACCCAGCACGGCTCCTTAGGCGCCGTCAACGGCATGTTCGGACAGTCCGGGCCCGACATCCAGTTGCCGTTCGAACTCTGGAGCAGCCCCACTGCCACGCCCGATGACCGTTCGGACGATCTCAAACTGATTCCCGTCCTACTCGATCATGACAGGGACGGTACCTTCAATCTCTCGTCGCTCGACTCGCCCGTTTCAAGTGGCGAGGACGATCCGTTTACCGACTGGGTTTACTTCGCCGATCCGGTCGACACGACGCCGGGCACGTCAGGCTATGACGCCTACGCAAACGGCGGCACGCTGGACATGTCGCAGATCGGTGCCGAGATCTTCGGGCGCATCGTGCTGGTGAGTTGGAATGCGGGCGAAGCCCCGCCTTATGCCCAGGCGCTCCCCGAGGAGGGCACCGTCTTTCGCATCGTGGCATCCGGGGAAGGCGTCGTCGACGCGCCCGTCCTGCTCAGCCCTTCCGACGAAGTCGTCTTCGACCGCGCGCCGCGTCTGTTTTGGAGCGCCCCGCCCGGACTGATTGGCAAAGTCGAGATTGCGACGGATGCCGAGTTCAACTCGCCTGCCCTGTTCACGGCGCGCTACGGCGGCGGAGGATCGCCGCTGTCGGTCTCCATCGACGCTATCGACGCAGGGACGTACTTCTGGCGGGTATCGCTACACGAACGGAGCGGACCCATGCGCAGCGCGGTTCGCCGCTTCTCCGTGAGTACGACGATCACAGCGGACGAGGGTGATGCGGCGGCGCAGTCGCTGACGCTGTTGTCGCCGTCGCCGCACCCGGTCAGCG
>CAXBBB010000713.1:0-1843 GCA_963973615.1 uncultured Rhodothermales bacterium
CCCGTCGCTGGCGATGCCCGTGAACGCGTCGTCAAACAGGTCGTCGACCGACAGCGTCGGGACGGCGACGCGGTCGAAGCGTACCTCGGGCGCCTCGTCGGGTGGGGCCACCCACGCCGCGAAGAGCCGGACCAAAGAGCCCGTCACGTCGATGGCGGTTCCGGGGTCGTTAACGGCGGGCGAGAGCGCACGGCTGGCGATCTCGGAGAGGACGACGAGCCCGAAGCGCGGGTCGTGGTCGAAGGTCCGGTTCGGCCCGACGCGGAACGCCTCGGCAAGGGCCGCCACGTCGTCGTCCGAGACCTCGCCGGACCCGTCCGTCGTGACGGTGGCGACGGGCCGGTCGGGCGTGCAGAACGCGCCGGGCAGGGCGGCGACCATCGCCCGCAGCCCCGAGGCCTCCGCCCGCTCCTGGAGCGTGGCAGTGTCGACCATCTGCACGTACCCGATGGTGCCCGAGGTCACGGACCGTCCGCCCGTCCGTGGGGCGGTGCGCGCGACGCCCCCGAGGCGCGGCGCCACCCGGCGAAGCTCAAGGGAAGCCAGCGTGGCCGCCTCCACCTTCTTAATGGTGTTGCCGAGGAGGCCGAGCCGCGCGATGCTGTCCACCCAGCGCACGAACGCGACGATCACGAGCGCGAACACGAGCGCGGTCAGGACAAAGAGCGCAAAGCGACCGGCCCGGTCGTAGTAGTCGTTCATCAGCGCAAGCAAGGCCACGATGCTGAAGATGAACACGCCGACGAAGGTCGAGAGCGTGTTCTGCGAAACGTCGTCGGCGATCACCAGCGTGAACGCGCGCGGCGTGGCTGACCCGCTGGCCGAGGCGTAGGCCGACACCATCGACCCTACGGCGAAGGTGGCCATCACTAGCATGCTCGCCGCGACGATCTTGAGCAGGGACTCGAGGGAGTCCTTCGAGACGTCGGGCACCACGTCTCCGAGGCCGGTCCCGTCGGCGACGGAGGCGAGGAGCACTCCGAGCACGGAGACGAGACACACGAGCAGCGGCTTGACCCACAAGCGCTCGCGGATCCGGTTGAGGGCGAATTGAAGGCGTTCGATCATGGCGGGGGAGAGGGGTACGTGAGGGGCGTTTCAAAAAGGAGAGCGGTGGGCCCCAGCACCAGGGGGCCCACGGCGACCGGGAGCGCTGCTCAGCGAGCGCCATGATACCCACTCCCGCTGTGCAGCCGCTATTCGATGAGTCGCGGCTGTCCCTGCCGACTGGGTCAACTTCGGCGTGGCCATTCCTACCGTTGCCGCTCTTGTTGCGGCGAACTCGGCCAACTGGCCGAACAATGCGGCTAAAACTAGATGCTTCTGGCACCTTTCGGAGGGACGACGCGCTACCCCGTACTGTTCGGACTGGGTGTTGTCTTAGAGCCGCTTCTTCTGTCGTTTGTCAGCATCGTCGTCGTTGGAGTGACAGGCGCAACCGGTCTCGTCGCTTCAATACGCCATCCCGGACCCAGGGGAGCGGGAACTGGGGGCGTGCTCTGCTACGAGTGCAACGCAGTACAGTGTGGCATCCGGCCCTGTGCAGCCCCGGTTGAATTCTCAGACGAGCCCTTGGTTGGCTCCCGAACCTACCAGCTTTCTCTACTGCTCCAAGTTCTTCTCGTCAGAGGGAGCCTCCGTAACTTCGCCCTCCCGCAGCGCCGCCTCGACGAGTGTTCGGACGGCCCAGCCCATCGTCCCGCGTGCCTCGGGGTGCTCGAGTCCGCATACATCGCGCAGGACGACGAGAGACTCTATCCCCGTCATTGCGGCCACAGCGCAGGTAAGTCGACGAAAAGCGGGCTCACCCAACGACTCGCGGGCTGGCTCGAGGGCCCCCTCG
>CAXBBB010000714.1:0-1841 GCA_963973615.1 uncultured Rhodothermales bacterium
CTCCACGACGCGTCCCTCTAGCTTGGCCAGCCGCGCGCGCTCGATGCGCGACGCCTCGATGTCTTCGGTCAGATGTTCGACGCGTTCAGTCAGCCGCGCGATGACCTCTTTTGCCTGCATCAGTTCATCGGTGAGTGAGGCCACGCGAGCCGAGAGCGTGTCGACGCGCGTAGTCTCGCGCTCGTCTTCGCCCGACTTGCGCGCGAGGTACCAATCGATCAGTTTGGAGCCAATCTCCTTGACCCCGAACGCGCTTACGAGAGCGAGGGCGATGGTGAGCCATAGCGGGAGGTTCGTTTCAGGCATTACCACCTCGCTCGCTTGCCGCGCTGGTCGCGATGGACGCCCCACGAGTAGCGGCCCAGGCCACCCGCCACCGTGACGGCGTGAGGGACGTAGAAGCCCAGATCGTAGTCGCGCACGATGCGCCCGAGCGCCCTGCGCTGCTCGGCTGTCGATCTGTGTGAGCATGGCCACCGTCCCGCCGACGAGCGAGCGGTCCCTGGCCGTCCCGAGCGGATGTTGAGAATGCGGAGCGCCGCCGATGGCGATGTTGTAGTCCTTCGACCGGTAGAGGCTCGATCTGCGCAGCGGCATTCCGGCCTGGTCCCGCACGTGCTGGTCGAGGATCGTGCCGAGCGCGACCTCGTATAGCGCGCGCCCGGTCGGCAACTGGTTGCGGACGCCGCTACGATGTACGCGTTGGTGCGGGGCCACGACTTCGGCCCCGCTGAAGTTGGCCAGCCCGAGCGCGTCGATCGCTTCCGTGACGTACTGCTCAAGCGTCGCCTCGTCAGCAGCGGACTGAGTAGCATGCTGCTCGATGCGAGCGAGCGTGGCGGCGAGGTCGACGTCGGCGGCCGACTCCTCAAATCCCTCGTCTGCTCCTGCCCACACGCGCGAGGCGGCGAGCGAGTTGTACTGAAGGCCAGCGAGTTCGGAGACGGCGGCGTAGTGTGCTGTGGTCATGGCAGGTAGGCGGTAGCTTCGGCGGAGGGCAGGCCGGGCACGAGGATCGGCGACGACCAGCCCGAGGCGCGGCCCGATTCCACGTCGACTTGCTGCGCTTGCACTTCGGCTGCGCGGCGCGTCGATACGACCAGCTCGTCGCCCAGCGCCGTCACGGTCCACTCGCCACCGACGGCGGTGCGGTATCGGAACTGCGCGTCGCATCCCGTCGAAGGGTCTGCGGCCACGACCGCCGCCCCGCCGTTACGATCCGATGCGACCGGGTGGACGACGGGCGGCAAGCCGGTGTCGACGGACAGCGTGACCGGCTCCGAAAGCGTGCCGTCGTCGTACTGCGTGAACACGTCGAACGTGAAGTCGTCGAAGCCGAACGCTTCGGCCAGATCGACCGCCGCTTCGTCGAAGCCGGCCAGCGGGTAGACGTAGTGACTCGTCAGCGTCGCGCCCAGCTTGGTCGAGATGACGCTGCGGTAGTAGCGCGACCCCTGCCACGGCAGGAAGCGCAGCACGCCGCCGTCGGCGCGTACGTGAAGCGGCGGGTTGGGCGGCGACACGGTGTCGGGCAGATCGGTCGGCGCGAACGCGTACGCCTCCTGCGACAGACCCGAAAGGTGAACGTCGACGGGCGCTCCCGGTACGGTTCCTCTCACCTGCACCTGTGGATGATTCGATCCGGCCAGATAGCCGCCGAGCAAGTCGACCTCGACCGTCGCACCGGGAGCGACGACCTGATCCACCTGCCACCCGTGGAGCCGGAGCAGCGCCGGGGTCGCACTCGCCACGTGCATCGTCGCGCGTAGCCGGAGCGCCGAGCCGGATGCCGGAAGCGGATCGGGCGACGCGACGGCGAGCAGCGGCACTTCGCCCGACGA
>CAXBBB010000715.1:0-1836 GCA_963973615.1 uncultured Rhodothermales bacterium
GCGCTGGAACCCGAGCGCGACACTTTGCGCGCTCTCCCCGCCGACAACAACGAGCGCAAACGGGGCCTGACCAAAGTGACCGGCACGCTCAAATTGCTGGCCGAACGTATCGCTTCGGCACGCGTCGTAGATCCAGCCACGCAGCCCCAAGACGAGGTGCGCTTTGGCGCAACGGTTCGGCTGACGGCAGACAAACAACCGCAGCGTACGTTCGTCATCGTCGGCGTCGACGAGGCCGCACCGACCAAAGGCCGTGTCCCCTTCACCGCTCCCGTCGCCAAGACGATCGCTGGCAAACGCGTCGGCGATACGGTGAAACTGCCCGGCCCGCGCCCTGACACAGACTGGACCATCGCCGAGATTACGTACGAGTAGACTTCCCGGCCACCCTGGTCTGACCTGAGCGCCAGACGGATTATTCAGAAGACGAGTTGCTCTCCGGCGGACCCGAAACGCCGCCCATCGCGCGTTATCAGGCGACAGATTTCCCTTCGCCGATGCGCCGCTTGCTCTCTCTCCTCGTCCTACTTCTCGCCGCCGCGCTTCCTGCCCGCGCCCAGGTGCCCGTTGCCACGCTGACGGGCGTCGTCACCGATGCGTCGACGGGAGAGCCGCTGCCGGGGGCGAACGTGTTCATCGCGCAGTCAATGGCCGGGACCATCACGGACCGCAATGGGCGGTTCACGATTACGGGCGTGCCGATGGGCGCGCTGCGGCTGTACGTGTCGTTCGTCGGCTTCGAAGCACAGTCGCGCGACCTGCTGCTGCGTGAGCCGCGCGCGTACACGTTCGAGTTTGCGATGCAGCCTTCGGCCGAGATTGCGGGCGAAGCCGTCGTCGAAGCCGAGCGAGACGACAAGTGGCAGGAGCGCTACGAGCGGTTCGTCGCCCAGTTTATCGGCGAGACGCCCAACGCGGCGCTGACGACGATTGAGAATCCGTACGTGATGAGCTTCGAGGGCAGCAAGCTGGGCACGCTCGAAGCGCAGGCGTCCGAGCCGCTGATTATCGAAAACCGAGCGCTGGGCTACCGAGTGAAGTACTTCCTGACGTCGTTCCGCGCTACGCAAACGCGTACGAGCTACGACGGAGAACCGCTCTACGAAGAACTAACCCCTGCCAACCAGGAGGAAGCCGACTTGTGGGCCGCCAACCGGCGCAGCGCGTTCATCGGTTCGTTCCGCCACTTCCTCCTTGCCGGACTCGCCGGGCGGCTCGAAGGCCAGGGCTTCAAAACGTACTGGCGCAACGCCGAACAGGGCGCGACCGACCGCATCGGCAGCCGCCGCCAGGAGTTCGACCCCAGCGACTTGCTGGCCGATGGCGAAGTCCCCAACGAGCACATCCTCGACACCGACGACGGCTTCATCGAGATCATCTTCGCCGGAGAGGTCGAGGACCCCGCCTACCGCGACTGGTGGAGCGCAGCAGGCGACGGCCGCATTACCGTTAAACGCGACCGCTTCCAAACGTCGTGGATCCGAACCGAAAACGGCCCCGCCATCGTCGACCAGAAGGGCGATACTGGTACTCCGGGCGTGACACTCTCGGGCTACCTCGCGTTCGAGCGCGTCGCCGATGCCGTGCCTAAGGAGTATCGTCCGGGGCGCTGACCGCAGCCGACGCTCCAATGGCCTTGCGAACAGCGGGCGCGACGACGGTTCCGTACAGTTCGATGGCGCGCAGCACGTCGCGATGCGGCATCGGGCCGACGGTGAGTTGGAGCATCGTCCGGTCGTGGCCGAACAGCTCGTGCTCCCACAGCAACTTGTCGATCACGCGCTGCGGATCGCCCAAGACGAGGGCGCCGGTCGGGCTGGCTTCGTGTAGGAAGTG
>CAXBBB010000716.1:0-1817 GCA_963973615.1 uncultured Rhodothermales bacterium
CCGCCATACCAATGGCCGACTGCATCACACCGCCGCCGTTGTCGCGCAGGTCGAGCACGAGCCGTTTCATCCCCTTGCCCTTGAGGTCGATGAGCGCTTCACGGAATTCCTCGTGCGTCGTCTGGGCGAAGCGGTTGATGCGGATGAAGCCCGTCTGATCGTCCACCATGAACGCCGCGTCGACGGTGTAGAGCGGAATGGTGCCGCGCGTGATCTCGAAGTTGATGGGGTCAGCAAGTCCGGGCCGCACGATCGTCATGCCGACACGCGTTCCGATCTCGCCTTTGAGCGCCTTCTGCACGTCGTCGTTGTCGAAGCCAACTGCGCTGCTATCGTCCACACCTACGATTCGGTCGCCGCCCATAATGCCCGCTTTGTCGCTCGGACCATCCGAAATAGTGGTGATGACGCACGCCGTGTCGTCGACGATTTCGAACATGATACCGACGCCGCCGAACGAGCCGCGGAAGCCCTCTTGCACCGCCGCAATCTCTTCGGGCGAGACGTAGCTGGAGTGCGGGTCGAGTTCTTCGAGCATCCCCCGAATGGCCGCCTCGGTGAGCGCGCCGGTGTCGACCGGCTCGACGTACTGCTGCGTGATGATGTAGTACGCGCTTTCGAGCTTGCGGAGGTCGCGTTGCATGTCCGGCCCGTCCGATGCGCGTTGTTCGAGCGTCATGCCCAGGAGCGTGCCCAGCCCCAGAAGGACGACGGAGGGCAGGATATAGCGGAGGGATCTCATCGGCAAAAGTGGAAGAGGCGGTAGGTCGCGACGGTGGAGCCGCAATGAACGGAGGCAGCGGCGCAAGGTTCAGCAAGGGACATGCCGCATGGTTGTAACGCGCGCGACGGCTTCTTCGCGTTTGCTGGTGCATCTAAGTCATCGGATGGCGAGTTATTTCAACTCCCCATCCGATGACTATTCCTTATGCCTCAGACCCTGCGCCTCGCCGATCCCTCCCGCCTGCCTGACGCGCTCCACGCGTTCGCGACCGAAACGCCGCGCTCCAACCGCGCGCTCATCCTGGTAGGGGCCGACGATCAGGCGCGGCAGGTCTTCGTCGGTACGCTCGCTGCAGCATCCGACCTGCAACTACATCAGGTCGACTTGTCCGAACTGCACGCCGGCGAGATGTCCGGGACCCAGGGCAATATCCGTGAGGTGTTTGACGCGTCCGGCGAGTCGCCGTCTGTTCTCTGCTTCCACCGCGCCGACACGTTCTTCGCCCGTGTCGCTCAGACCGACAGAGAAGAAGACCGCGAATATGACGAACTGTCTGAGGACGATTACCTGATCGACCGCATCGCCGCGTTTGCCGGGCTGGTGGTGATCGCATTCGACCAAAACCTCATCCCGAAGCGCCTCGCCGACGAAGCCGCCTACATCGTCCAGGCCTGACGCTATGCCCGAGGAAGCGTCATCGCCCACGCTGCTCGCCATCGACCTGGGCCTGCGCACCGGCATCGCCCTCTTTGGCCGCGACGGACGCTTGATGCGCTACCGCTCGCAAAACTTCGGCGCTCGCAACCGCCTCAAGCGCGGCGCTTACGGCTTGCTTCGATCTGAGCCCCACGTTGCTCGCGTCGTCTTGGAAGGCGGTGGAGACTTGGCCGACGTATGGGCACGCGAAGCCGAGCGTCAAGGCATCCGAGCGCGCATCATCCAGGCCGAAACGTGGCGCCGCGACCTGCTCCTGCCGCGCGAGCAGCGAACCGGCAAAGAAGCCAAATCCCACGCCGACACGCTCGCCCGAGCCGTCATCACGTGGAGCGGCGCAAAGTCCCCAACGAGCCTGCGCCATGACGCCGCCGAAGCA
>CAXBBB010000717.1:0-1810 GCA_963973615.1 uncultured Rhodothermales bacterium
GGGCACGGCATGGGGCTGGAAGCGCACGAGGATCCCTACATCCGTGATGGCAACGATGTACCGCTTCTTCCGGGACACTGCTTCACTATCGAACCCGGCATCTACCTGCCCGGCCTGGGCGGTGTCCGGATCGAAGACGACATGATCATGGAAGCCGACGGCGCGCGCTCGCTTACCAGTCTACAGCGAGGGTTACAGGTTGTATTGCAATAACGGCATTAATGCCTCCAGCATAGCGACTTGCTCATCGGTGTGTCCATGTTGTGCCTCGACGTTGACGTACCCGATGCGGTTCGCTCCAGCATAGACCGATAGCGAACCGTCATCGGTCGCCTCTCCTACCGGCGCCTGTAGAACCACGTTGAAGCCTTGAGCGGCGAGTTGGTCGAACAAGCCGCGTTCGGTGACGAAAAAGAAGTCGTCGGGATCGCGCTCCGGATTGATCGATACCGCTGCGGCTTCGTCGGCATAGACGCTGTCGGGCAGATAGCTGGTCGACTGGTAGTTGGCGTCGGTGTTGTTGTGCAGAGCGACGATGTACGGCGTTTGGTCTAGGCGCCCCGTCTCGCTAACGCGCTGAGCCAACGACCGAGCGATAGGCATTCCAGCATCGGGATCAGCCGCTTCGAGCGTGTCCGATAACGCTTCAATAGACGCCAGCGCGCCGACGTCCGAGAACATGCGGTTGGGATCGAAGCGCAACGTCCCCCCTCCTTCGCTGAAGGCCACGTTGCGCTCGCCATTGTGCCTCAACGCGACGAGCCGGATTCTGTCAGCCATGTCCGAGGTTTCGAGATATCGCAGAGCCGCATCGACCGACGTGCTTTCGTTCTCGTGCAGGTTGAGCATGAGAAGTGCATCATCCGATTGCGATTCATGAAGGACCGTAATGTCGACGTGAGCGAGTGGGTCAGGAGGTGGACCGCAGGCTGACGCAAGAGCAACCAGCAGCGCGAAGGCGAGCCACCTGCTCGTATCATGGGCGCTTCTCCTTACTCCAGTGCCGCGCATGTCCGATCCGTTGTTTGTAGTCACCATTCTGATTGTGTCGACGGGGTTGGTGTTGTGGGTCAGCACGTTACCACGGTTCGAGGGGTTTTTCAAACGGCTGCCTGCGGTCCTGTTCGTCTACTTCACGCCGATGCTGCTGACGACGGCAGGAGTTCTGCCCGAGACGTCGCCCGTCTACACGTGGTTCTCGCGGTACGGCCTGCTCGTCGCCCTCTTCCTACTGATGGTGACGGCCGATGTACCGGCGATCCTGCGCTTGGGCCCGCTCGCTTTGATGACGATGCTCGCCGGAACGCTGGGCATCGTCATAGGCGGCCCTATCGCACTGATGATTTTCAACCCCTTCCTCCCGGACGACGCATGGATGGGACTGGCTGCCCTTTCTGGGTCGTGGATCGGCGGAACGGCCAACATGGTCGCGATTCAGCAAATGGTCGGTGCTCCAGCGAGCGTGATGAGTCCGGCGATCGTCGTCGATACGGTCGTGGGCTACGGGTGGGCAGGCGTGCTGATGTTCGTCAGCGGCTACCAGGAGCGCTTCGACCGGTATACGGGTGCCAAGACCGAATTGCTGGAGCGCCTCTATGCGCGTGCTGCCCAGGATCAGAGTGGACCGCCTGTCGTCACGATGCCCTCGCTGGCCTGGATCGTCGCGCTGGGTTTCGCCGCTGCCTCGCTGGGGCGCTGGGTCGGGCCGAAGATTCCGCCGGTCGAGTTCGACGGCGTCGCCATCGTCACGTCCAATACGTGGGCGATTCTGCTAGTCGTCACGGTGGGATTGGCATTGAGCTTCACCCGG
>CAXBBB010000718.1:0-1807 GCA_963973615.1 uncultured Rhodothermales bacterium
CCGGAGTGATCGTCTCGTCGGACGAGAAGAAGTGCGCCATCAACACGCTCCATACGGGCGTACTCGCATTCAGGATGGCCGCCAGGTTGCTGTCGATGCGCGTCTGTCCCCAAAACAAGAGGGTAAACGGAATCGCCGAGTTGAAGGCACCGAGAACGAAAAGCGAGCGCCACAGCTTCCACTCCTTCGGTAGCCGAACGCCCAGAACGCGGATGGCGATCAGCAGGAACAGCGAACCGAAGATCAGTCGCCCCTGCACCAGCGTCAGCGGCGGCAGGCTGACGAGCGCGAGTTCGGCCCAGAAAAACGAGCTGCCCCACAGCACGGAGAGAACACCCAATAGTCCCCACTGCGCGGTCGTCATGGGGCGGTTTAGATCGGACATTGGCGGGTGTATTGGGGAGCGCCAAGATCGACACCGAGCGAGCGATTACGGGGCGTCCGTAGGAGGAATCTCGACGCGGCTTCCACTCAGACCAGCCAGGCCGATTCGTGCCTATCGACTATGCCCGGACTCGCCCGAATAGATCGGCAATCCGTCTCCGGCGTGGTGGGCGAAGAGCAGCGCCGTTTCAATACGGGCGACTTCGGGACGCTCGGTGAACGCGGCCAGCGCCAACTCGCGCAGGTGATCGGTATCGCGGACGGCAACGTGGACGAGCGCGTCGGACGCTCCCGTCGTGTGGAAAACCTGGACGACTTCAGACAGCGCGCGGGCATGGGCGAAAAACGACTCGACGACGTCGCGTGCGTGCCGCCTCAGCCGCACCGTCACCAACGCCTGAATCCCAACCCCGACACGCGACGGATCCACCGATGCGTGGTAACCCGCCAGCGTACCCTCGGCTTCCAATCGGCGCGTGCGCTCCAACGCCGTCGACGGCGCCACACTCAGCGACGCGGCGATTTCCTTGTTCGACATCCGTGCATTGTGCTGCAAGAGGCGGATAAGTCCGCAGTCCGTTTCGTCGAGGGGGCGCATACGAGGTCGATTCCGAATAGTCTTCGGCCAACTTACTCGTGTACCGCATATCCGCTACTATGCCGAAAGAAAAACCGACTGCTCGACCATGCCTGACCTACACACCCGCGCCGTCCACGCCGGACGCGAAGACCTCACCGACTTGGGCGTCCACGCGCTGCCCCTCGACCTATCGTCGACCTCCCCCTTTACCGACTTCGACAGCGCAACGGCCAGCCTCGACGCCCTCGTCAACGGCGACGCATCGGCTCCGAATCCGATCTACGCGCGCCTGCACAACCCAACGGTCGCCCGCTTCGAGACCGCATTCGCCGACCTGGAAGAAGCCGATGCGTCGGTAGCGTTTGCGTCGGGCATGGCCGCGATGACTGCGATTCTGCTCGCGGCGAGAGCAGACGGCAACCACGTCGTAGCCACGCGTCCGATCTACGGCACGACCGACCACCTGCTCTCATGCGAACTGCTCGGCTTCCAGGTAACGTGGACCACACCTGACGGCGTCGCCCAAGCGATCCGCCCCGACACGGCCCTCGTCATCACCGAAACCCCCGCCAACCCGACACTCGACCTCGTCGACTTGGAGGCTGTCGTCGCACAGGCAGGCGACGTGCCGGTCGTCGTCGACTCGACGTTTGCGACGCCGGTTTTGCAGCGCCCTCTCACCCACGGCGCCGCCTTGGTGCTGCATAGCGCGACCAAGTTCATCGGCGGCCATGGCGATGTCGTCGCGGGCGTCGTGGCGTGCTCAGAGGCGTGGGCCAGGCGGCTGCGCCAAATCCGCCTAGTGACCGGCGCGATTCTGCATCCATTGGCGGGCCACCTGCT
>CAXBBB010000719.1:0-1804 GCA_963973615.1 uncultured Rhodothermales bacterium
AGGGGAGCCGCGCGAACCCGTCGCCGACGGCACGAGCGGCACCCGCACGCACGAGGACAAACCCGAACCCTACAACGCCTCGCTCACCATCGGGGAGTACCGCTGCGGCATCCCCCGAAACGCCTACCTCGCCTGGCGCGACCGCTTCCGAGCCCAGCACGGATACGACGACCGCTCCATCACCGCCGCCGTCTTCGACGCGCTCGGCATAGACGCGGACCCCGCCTGATCATGAGCCGCATTCCCACGCTCCGCCCCGTCTCGCTCACCGACGCCCGCACGCTACGCCCCTCGGCCTACAACCCGCGCCGCGCGGACGAGGCCCGCCTGAGGCTGGTCCAGCTCAGCCTTCGAAAGCTCGGATGGCTCCTCCCCGTATACGCCGACGCCGACGGCGAAATCCTGAGCGGCCACCAGCGCACCCGCGTGGCCACCGAGCGCATGGGCGAGACGCACGTACCGTGCATCCGCACCGAGGCGATGAGCGAGGGGAGACGCAAAGGCGTCAACATCGCCTTCAACCGGGCCACGAACGACCTGGCGCGAGAGGACTCGAGTCAGACCATCACCGAAGTGCTCCACCGCATGAACGTGGAAGCTCTTGCGGCATCGCTGCCCGACCTCTCGCCCGATGATCCCCGCTTCTACCGCTGCGCCGATCCGGGCAGCACGGCGCTCGTGCCCACCGAAGCGCTCACCCGGGCCAACCCTAGCCTGCGCCTGTCCTACTCCCGCAACCTCGCCCGCGTGCTCGCCGGTCAGGACATCCTCACCCCACTCGTCTGCACGCGCGACCTCGCTCTCGTCAACGGAGAGGGCAGGCTGGAGCACTACGCCGAAGTGGGCATGGAGGCGATCCCCGTCGTGTACGTCGAGGACGAAGAGGCCGAACTCGCCCGCGCGATGCTCAACCTGCTCTCGATGGACTTCGACGTGCACGGGCGCTACGAGCGCGACCTGAGACACAACAGCTTCCGCCGCGCCCGCCGCAGCCGCAAGAGCGGACTGGGCAGAGGACTCGCCTTCCCCGTCGTCGGCAAGCGTCCCGCCCGCCTGCTCGACCTCCAGCGCACCGAACACGCCGACGCGTGGAAGCGCGTATGTGGCACCTACGTGTGCTACTTCGGAGCGGGCCACCTGCACGAAGTCGACCAGCTCCGCGCCATCGGCGTCACCGTGGCCGCATTTGAGCCCTACCGCATCGGAACGACGGAAACGGGCGCGAGAGCGGACGAGATCGACAAGCCGGAGAGCCTTCGCCTCACGCGCGCGTTCCTGAGCGAGATCGCCAGCGGACGGCCCTTCGACAGCGTCTTTCTGGCCAGCGTGCTCAACAGCGTCCCCTTCCGCGCCGACCGCGAGCACGTCGTCACCATCTGCGCCGCCCTCTGCAGCGAGCGCACCCGGCTCTACGTCGCGTGCTCGAGCGTCAACCAGGCCAACTGGCGAGACGCCCAGGGAGCCGGCACGCTCAGCCAGACCAACGGGGCCAACGCCTCCTTCGCGCTCGACTACGAACCCGGCATCACGATCGGCGACTTCACCGGCGGCCCCAAAGTGCAGAAGTACCACACGTCGACCGAGATCTACGACCTGCTCAAGACGCGCTTTCAGACCGTGCGCAGCGAGTACGCCTCAAACAACGTCGAAGCCGAAGCCTCCACGCCCCTGCCGCTCGACCCGCACGCGCTCGCGGCCGCGCTCGCCTTCGAGTTCGACCTGCCGTATCCCGACGGCTCCTCGATGGACCTCGTGCGCGAGGCCAGAGCAGCGTTCGAGGCCCGCCGCGGCATGGCCCTGCCCC
>CAXBBB010000720.1:0-1794 GCA_963973615.1 uncultured Rhodothermales bacterium
CAACGCGCCCGCAGACCTGCGCTACGACTACGCGCCGCTGCCCGTCCCCGACGACCACAGCGGTCCAGTCCACACCTATGGCGACTTCAAGAACATCGCCATTTTCTCGACGACCAAGCGTCCTGACGAGGCGTGGGCATTCGTCCAATTCCTCGTCTCGCGTGAGGCCGATCTGCGGTTGCTCCGAGAGGCGCAGCAGATTCCTGTCCGCAAAGGCCTGCTCGACGATCCGCTGTTCGCGCCGACGTTTGCCGAGCGCCCCTACATGGTGGCGTTTGCTCAAGCCGCGCCCAACGCGCGCGGTGTCGACGCCGTACGGACGTTTCAAGAAGTGCTCGACGCCATCGCCCAAGGGTTCGAGCGCGCCGTGTACAGCGCAGAGACGCCGTCCGAATCGGTCGCAAGTGTCCTGGCGCGCATCCAAACGATTCAGGAGTGGAGCCAGTGACCTCAGCCGCAACCCTCACGCCACCCCGCGCCGACGCTAGCGCCAAGCCGACGCGTCCGCCGGTCGCTCCTGCCCGGGACGGCGCGCGCGTGCGCCGCAACTGGTTCAGAGGCAAGACGGGCTACCTGATGGTGGCGCCCTACCTGCTGCACCTGGCGCTGTTCTTCGGCTACCCGCTGGCGTTTTCGCTCGTTCTCGTGTTTCACCACTGGGACGTGATCACACCGATGGAGTTTGCGGGCACGTCGAACATCGGCCGCCTGTTCAGTGACGACCTGTTCGCCCGCTCGATCCTCAACACGGGCGTCTTCCTCGGCCTCCACATTCCGCTTCAGATCGGCGTCGCGCTCTTCTTCGCCGAACTGCTCAACCAGAAGCTGCCCGGCCGCGGCTTCTTCCGGTCTATCTACTTCTTACCCGTCGTCGTCTCGGGCGTCGTCGTGACGATTCTCTTCCAGCAGCTCTTCGCGTTCGAGACCGGTTATGTCAACGGCGTACTCTCGGCAATGGGAGGCGAGAAGGTGCCGTGGCTCGTCTCGCCCGAGTGGGCGATGCCGTCGCGCTGATGGCGACGTGGAAGAACGCCGGACTCTACGTGCTGCTCTTCCTCGCCGGACTGCAAAACATCCCCGAGTCGCTCTACGAAGCCGCCCACGTCGAAGGCGCGACGCGGTGGCAGCGCTGGCGCTTCGTTACGCTGCCGATGCTCAACCCGATGATGGTGACCGTCGTCGTGCTTTCGACCATCGGCGGCTTTTCGCTCTTCATCGAACCCTACGTCCTGACCGGCGGCGGGCCGCTCGGCTCGACGATGAGCGCGCTGCTCTACATCTACAATCAGGCGTTCTACTTCGGCCACATGGGCTACGCCGCCACGCTCGGACTAGCCTTTGCTCTGATCATCTTGCTCGTCGTCCTGCTCCAGCGGCGCTTCGTCGAAAACGACCAGAGCGCATGAGGTGGCCGAGTTTACATGGAGAAGCGTGGAAGCTGGCTGAGCATTCGGTGTCGCCCGGGCAGTTCGGTGATCGCCACGGCCTTCGGCCTCGCGATGTCGAGGGTCAGGATGTAGCTGTGATGCCTAGCGCAAGAGAAGCGCGAGAAACTGGCATGTTGAGGACGAAGAAACCTGGCCTGACCTCGGTCCGGCGAAACAGATGCGGAGCGAGTGAGCGCCAAGAGATCGTCCTGTTTGAGCGAGCCTGCGAGCGAGTTTGGACGATTTCAGCGAGCGAAAGCAGCGTCAGCCGGAGCGAGTCCCACCTTGATTTTTGCTCTTTTGGATCAAGCCAAAGAAGGCCTGCGCAGCGAAACCATACCCAAACAGGCGATCCACCCATAGCTTC
>CAXBBB010000721.1:0-1782 GCA_963973615.1 uncultured Rhodothermales bacterium
GCCGACGAGCAGCGGAAGCGCCGTTTCCATGGCCGCCGACGTTTGCTCGCGCGAGGCGCCGATCTGGTTGCTGATTTGGTCGACAGTGCCGCCGGACAGAGAGGATTGAAGAAGGCCGAGGAGGTCGGGCATAAGAAGTTTATTCTAGCTAAAGGGTGCCGATGCGCGTCAAGGCAGTTGCGTCAGAGAAAACAGGACGTTACATGCTTCGCCGATACTGTCCACCGACCTGGTAGAGCGCGTCAGTGATCTGACCGAGCGAACACACCCGAACAGTGTCGAGCAGCTGATCGAAGATGTTGCCCCCGGCGAGTGCGACCTGTTTCAGTCGATCCAGCGCATCGCCGGACCGATCGGTGTGGCGCGCATGGAAGGCATCGAGTGTGGCGAGTTGCGCCTGTTTCTCGTCGTCGGACGATCGCATGAGTTCGACACGCTGCGGCTCGTTCTCGCCGTCGGCGAGGAAGGTATTGACACCGATGATCGGCAGTTCGCCACTGTGCTTGCGCTGCTCGTAGAGCATCGACTCTTCCTGGATGCGCCCGCGCTGGTACATCGTCTCCATCGCGCCCAATACGCCGCCCCTGTCCGTCAGACGATCGAATTCGGTCCAGACGGCTTCTTCGACTAAGTCCGTCAGGTAGTCGACGATGTACGCACCTTGGAGCGGATTCTCGTTCATCGCCAAGCCCAACTCACGATTGATGATCATCTGGATGGCCATCGCGCTACGAACCGACTGCTCGGTCGGCGTCGTGATCGCCTCGTCGTAGGCGTTGGTGTGGAGGCTGTTGCAGTTGTCGTAGATCGCGAGCAGCGCCTGGAGCGTCGTGCGAATGTCGTTGAAGCTGATCTCCTGAGCGTGCAGGCTTCGGCCACTCGTCTGAATGTGATACTTCAACTTCTGACTGCGGTCGTCCGCACCATACCGCTCGCGCATCGCAATCGACCAGATCCGCCGGGCGACGCGTCCGATCACGGTGTACTCGGCATCCATGCCGTTCGAAAAGAAGAACGACAGGTTGCGCGCGAAGTCGTCTACGTTCATCCCTCGGCTCAGGTAGTACTCGACGTAGGTGAAGCCGTTGGCCAGCGTAAAGGCGAGCTGGGTAATCGGGTTGGCGCCCGCTTCGGCGATGTGGTAGCCGCTGACGCTGACCGAGTAGTAGTTGCGTACGCCCTTATCGATAAAGCTTTGCTGCACGTCGCCCATCAAGCGGAGCGCGAACTCGGTCGAGAAGATGCACGTGTTCTGCGCCTGATCCTCCTTCAAGATGTCGGCTTGAACGGTGCCGCGCACCTGCGTCAGCGTGCGGTCGCGGATCGCGTCGAACTCCGATTGCTCCATCACGCCCCAATCGACCAAGTCTTGCCCGGTGGCACCGAGCAAGCCCAAACCGCTGCCGTCGTGCCCTTGCGGGAGTCCGTTCATCAAGCCGGTCG
Source organism: uncultured Rhodothermales bacterium (assembly GCA_963973615.1). Classification (GTDB taxonomy): domain Bacteria; phylum Bacteroidota; class Rhodothermia; order Rhodothermales; family BA12; genus CAXBBB01. Next base: position 1,444 of record CAXBBB010000721.1, read on the forward strand.
GTCCCCAGGGGTTGTAGGTCGGGCGGTGCGGCGCGTGTTCGTCGAGCGCAGATTGCGCGGCTTCCCAGCGCCCTTCCGATTTCAAGTGCTGCTCGACTTGTTGATCGACAGCCGTGTTGAAGAAGAACGCCAGCAGCATCGGCGCCGGACCGTTAATGGTCATCGACACACTAGTAGTTGGCGCACACAGGTCGAAGCCCGAGTAGAGCTTCTTCATGTCGTCGAGCGTGCAGATGCTCACGCCCGCGTTGCCGATCTTGCCGTACACGTCGGGTTCGAGCGCAGGATCGGCGCCATAAAGCGTGACGCTGTCGAACGCTGTCGACAGGCGCGCCGCAG
>CAXBBB010000722.1:0-1777 GCA_963973615.1 uncultured Rhodothermales bacterium
CAGCTTCTCGTCGATGCCATGGGCGCGGGCGACGCGCATCGCCTCCATCGCCGCATGCAATACGTTGAGCCGGTCGACTTCAGCAGGTGAGCAGATTCCAACACCGACGGCAACGGCCGCGCGCGGGATCAGTTGGAAGAGCACATCGCGCTGAGCGGGCGACATCTTTTTCGAGTCGTCCAACCCGTCGAGCACGCAGCCAGCAGGCAACATGACAGCGGCAGCTACGACGGGACCGGCGAGGCATCCGCGCCCGGCTTCGTCGACGCCTGCGAGCAAGCCTGAAGCAGGACGGTGGTCGATATCGAAATGGGCGAGAGCAGTCGGCATAGAGACAAGCTACGCCGAGCCGTGCTCATCAAGCGGCAAGCGCCAACGGGATGAGGGTTTCCTCAACGGGGGACTGTCCGTACCTGCGCAGGCGAAGGGCGAGTTCGTCGGCGGTCGTGGCTGTTAGCATTCGGGTGGCGCTGCGGTGCGAAGCGGCAAAGACGGCATGCGCGCCCGATTCGTAGCGATGGAAGGTCCAGTCCGGACCACGCAACGAGCCACTTTGGGGCCGGTCGGCGAGCGTCTGGATCGCGTCGAGCAGTGCGGCGCGTTCGTCGTCCTGCCAGAGGCCGGAGAAGTGAGGGGAGCGATCCATAACGGGGCGTGGAGAGTGGGAGTGGTTACATGATCAAACATATACGGTGCCTACCCTATGTCACACCCATCGGCAAAGGCACAGATCTTTTCCACACCTCTCTACACATAGTATGTAACCCCTCTCATTCCGCTGAGATGGGGAGCCGAACGGTGAAGCGTGCACCGCCCTCTGGACTCTCGTCGGCGGTTATCGAGCCGTCGTATTGCTGAACGATCTCACGCACGAGAAAGAGGCCGAGGCCGGTCGCCGTTTCCGACCCCGTGGGCTGCGCGTCGAGTCGCGTGTAAGGATCGAACACGCGTTCTCTCTGATCAATGGGAATGCCGGGACCCGCATCGTCGACGATGAGGACGGCATGGTCGTGTTCAAGCGAGATCTCGAGGTATACGTCCGAGCCGAGAGGGGCGTATTTGATCGCGTTGGACATCAAGTTGTCGACGATCAGGCGCAGGCGGAGCGCGTCTGCGCGAACGGTGACGGGCGCGTTGGGAAGGATGGTGTGGATGTGCTGCTCCTTGGTGCGAGCAAATCCCCGCGACAGCGCTGTCGCCGCTTGCACGACGTCGCGCAGGTCGACTGTAGGGAGTTCGGAATCCAGTGAGGTGTTGTTGTTGTCTGCGTCCAAGATCGAGTGGATCAGCATGAGAGCCTGCTCTCCCGCATCGCGGATGATGCCGATCATTTCGGCAGCTTCCGACTCGGGTGGCAGATCATTCGCGATCACCTCGGCAAGCCCTACGATACCACCGATGGGGTTCTTCAAGTCGTGAGACACCATCCGCATCACGCGCTCCTTGCTCGTCACCAAATCGGCGAGGGCGATATTCTGCGTTTCCAGCCGCTCCGACGCGATGCGCAGTTCGCTCGTCTGCTGATCGACGGCGACTTGCAGAAGTTGCTCCCTTTTGCGCAGTGATTTGTCGCGCAGGCCAACGATGCCGAAAATTCCGAGTGCGAGCGCGAGCACAGCACTGATCAAGAACCCAGGGGTCTTATAGAAGGGCGTCGGTACGAGTAGCGTGGCAAGCAGAACCGCATCTCCCCACGTGCCATCGGCGCTGCGGGCACGCGCTTCGAGCCGGTACGATCCGCCGCGGAGTCCCCCGTACGTGATGCTTCGATCCAGCG
>CAXBBB010000723.1:0-1768 GCA_963973615.1 uncultured Rhodothermales bacterium
GCGAGAACCCGTCTTTAACCTCATTTCCCAGCAGGTCGCGCTGGTTGAACGGCGACGTGCCGTCGATCACCGAGCCGGGGCGCGTCAGGTAGAAGACCTCGCCTTCGATCTCGTTCGAGCCGCCGCGCGTGGTGACGTTGAACACGCCGTTGTTGGTGCGCCCGTACTCCGCCGAAAATGCGCCGGTCAACGCGGTCACGTCTTGGACGAAGCCGATCGGCATCGCGAACCGCTGTCCGCCCAGGAACTGCTCGTTGTTGTCCAGTCCATCGATCAGGTAGTTGACGAACAATCCATTGGCGCCGTTGATACTCACGCTCGGCGCTTCGGGAAAGAAGCCTGTCGCCTGCGTCACGCCCGGCAGCCGGAACAGCACCCGCGTCAGGTCACGCCCTTCGATCGGGAGCGCTTGCACTTCGCGCGCCGTCAGCGTCGCCGATACTTCGGCGTTGGTGCGGTTGAGGTCGGCGAAACCGGTTTCGCCCGTCACCTCGACGCCTTCCAGATCGACGCGCTGGACGGGGATCATCAGCAGCGACACGCTCCGGTTCGCTCGGCTGCGCAGCGTCAGCGGACGCGTCGACTGGTCGAGGTAGGCACCTGTTGCGGGGACCGAGACGACGTACGCACCTGCCGTCTGCAAGCCATTGAAGCGAGCCTGCCCATCGGCGTCGGAAACCGCCTCCGACTCAAACCCGATCTGCTCGTTGACCAACCGGACCGTCAGCCCCGCGAGTGAGGCGCGCGTGTTGAAATCGTACAGCGTCACGTCGAGCGACGACTGTGCGAACGCGGCAGGAGCGGCGAGCGCGACAAGAAAAAGTGCAGCAGTGCGGACGAGCATCGGTAGGGATAGCGGATAGGATCGGCAGCCGCGAAGATACCCCGGTAGGATGCTCATTGACTGCTCAGCGGACACAGGTCGGCTGTACCCGAAAGCCTATACCGCAGACTTTATCGTTTTGGCACCACTCACCCGACCCCTTCGATCGGAAGGGTGACAACGAACGTGCTTCCCTCGCCTACCTCCCCTTCCACCTCAATCGAACCGCCGTGCCGTTCGGCGATGCGCCGACAAACGGCCAGCCCGATACCGGATCCCGCGTACTCGCTGCGCCCGTGCAGCCTTCCGAACGGCGCGAAAATGCGCTCGCGGTGCTTGGGGTCGATACCGATGCCGTCGTCTTCCACCATCAGGTCAACCGTGCGGTCGCTGGTTTCGGCCCACACTCGAATCTTCGGCGAGCGATCGGGATGGCGATATTTGACGGCGTTCTCAAGCAGGTTCTGAAGCAGCTGGTGCATCTGCGCACTGTCGGCCTGGATCGTCGGCAGCGCATCGATCTGGATTTGAGCGCCGGAGTCGCGGATCGCCATTTCGAGGTCTTCCAAGACGGTTTGTGCGACGCTAGCGAGGTCCACCTCGTCGGCATCTGCGGCACGCGAGCTGACGCGCGAGTAGGCGAGCAGGTCGCGCACGAGCACACCCAGCCGCTGCGCCGCGTTCTGGACCCGGTCGATGAAGTAGCGGCCCTGCTCATCCATGTTGTCCGCGTAGTCTTCGGCGATCATGCCTGCGAAGATGCTGATCTTGCGCAGCGGCTCCTGCAAGTCGTGGCTGGCGGCATGAGCGAAGTCTTGAAGGTCGCGGTTGCGCTGTTCGAGCTGCGTCGTCCGTTCCACGACGCGGGCTTCGAGCGTCCCGTTGAGCGCGCGCAATTCGGCCTCACGGTCGGCGACAGCTTTCTCGGCGAGGTGGCGCTCGGTC
>CAXBBB010000724.1:0-1765 GCA_963973615.1 uncultured Rhodothermales bacterium
TGATCGGCGTGATGGCGGCCCAGGGTAAGTTTCTGGGCCTGTTTTCGTTTGACGAGCAGTTTCAGATCCCGCTCCGCACGGCGCGCAAACTCTACAACACCCAGCGCTGGAATTACACCGTTCACTTGAAGGCCCGCGATGGCGCATCGCCCGCCCAAGTCGAGGACGAACTGCGCGGCATGGCTCGGTCGGCGCGCGGGCTGGACGCGTTCGACGAAGACGATTTCGCCATCAACAAGACCGACAGCTTCCGCGACCAGGTCGCTGGCGTCAAGGCGACGATCTACGGCATCGGCCTATTTTTGACCGCGCTGTCGCTGCTCGTCGGTGGCATCGGCGTGATGAACATCATGTTCGTGTCGGTCAAAGAGCGGACGCGCGAAATCGGCCTGCGCAAAGCCATCGGCGCCAAACGCCGGACGATCCTGCTCCAATTCCTGCTCGAAGCCATCGGCGTGTCGCTGCTCGGCGGCGTAATCGGGCTGGGCCTCTCGGTCCTGACGACGCTGGCGATCAACAGGATATTTACGGCATCGCTCTCGCCCGGCATCGTGGCGCTGGCACTAGGCATCTGCATCGGCGTCGGCGTCCTGTTCGGCTTCCTGCCCGCGTGGCAGGCCGCCAAGCAAAAGCCCATCGACGCCCTGCGCTATGAATAGAAGACGCTCATGAACTCCGGCGAACTCCTTTCGATGTCCGCATCGGCGCTTGGCTCGAACAAGCTGCGCTCGGCGCTGACGCTGCTCGGCATGGTAATCGGCGTGTTCGCGATCATCGTATCGGTCACGGCGGTGGAAGTGATCTCGAACTCGGTCGTTTCGACGGTCGAGTCGTTCGGGGCGACGACGTTTCAGGTGTATCGGTCGAGCGGATTGCAGGTTGAGGGCGCCGGAGAGCGCAAGCGGCGCGTGCCGGATCTGACGTACGAGCAAGCCGCCCTACTCGCCGAGCGCACCAGTCTTCCCGCAGGCATCAGCCCGTCGACCGGCGAAGGCGGCGTTCGCTTTCGCTACGGCGGCATCGCGACCGAGCCGTCAATGCAACTGATCGGGTCGACCGAAGACTGGATCGACAACAACAACCGAACGGTTGCCAGCGGACGCGGCCTGTCGCAGGACGACGTGCGCTACAACCGGCCCGTCGTGATCTTGGGGTCGTCGCTGGCCAAAGAGCTGTTTCCGCGCCAGGATCCGCTGGGCGAAACCGTCGCAACGGATCGTGGGCGGCTCAACGTCGTCGGCGTGTTTGAAGAGCAAGGCAGCGCGTTCGGTCAGGACCAGGATCAGATGGCGCTGATCACGACGCTGTTTTCGATGTACGGGCGGCCCAATCGAAACCTGTCGATCGACGTGCGCGCCCCGTCGATGCAGGCGATGGATCAGACGCAGGACGAAGTCATCGGTGCGCTGCGCGTGATCCGAGCCGTCGGACCGGGTCAGGAAAACACGTTCGCCGTCAGTACGCCGGAGGAAAACCTCTCGCAGTTTCGAGGGCTGACGCGCGGCGTGACGATCGGCGGCGTCGCTATCGGACTGCTGACGCTGCTGGCGGCGGGCATCGGCATAATGAACATCATGCTCGTCACCGTCGCCGAACGGACGCGAGAAATCGGGCTGCGCAAATCGCTCGGCGCCAAGCGGCGCGACATCTTGCGACAGTTTTTGATCGAGGCTGTCATCCTGTGCCAGATCGGCGGCGTGATCGGCACGATCCTGGGCGTTGGAGTCGGCAACGTCGTGGCGGTTTTCTTCGAGGCGCCGTTCGT
>CAXBBB010000725.1:0-1764 GCA_963973615.1 uncultured Rhodothermales bacterium
CCGATGGTCGTGAGGGAAAAGACGGGCAAATGTGCTACGAGATGGGGCTCATAACCCCCAAGTTCATCACTTTCGCACCGATTTTTCCGCTTCGCCGCTCTGGCGGCCTTCTGAAATCAATCACTTACGTCGATTTTCGAGACGTTTTTCGGAAATCTCTGTAGTGTCACGCTTATAACTATTTGATATTTTCCCGATTGGGTTTCTTTGGTGTACAGTCGTCACATATGTACACCCGCATAACCACAACGGGCGGACGCTCCTACCTGCAGATTGTCGAAGCGTATCGCGATGACAACGGCAAGCCCCGGCAGAAGGTCGTGGCGACTATCGGTCGACTGGATGAGCTGACCGACAAGAAGGTGGCGCCGCTCATCCACGGCCTGCAGCGTGCCGTCGGACGCGAAGAAAAGCTAGCTAAACCAATCGCTTACGATTCGGCCAAAGCCTTTGGCGATCTGTTTGCCCTGACCGAACTGTGGGGCGAGCTGGGTTTTTCGCGGGCGTTTCGACGATGCTTTCGCCGCTCCAGACGTGCGATCGACGTGGAAGTGATCATCCGAACGCTGGTGTTCAACCGGCTGGCCAACCCCGACAGCAAACTGGGTGTGCTGCGCTGGCTGGAGGGCGTGGCGATGCCGCAGGTCCCGGACGACATCTCCCACAACCACCTGCTGCGGGCCATGGACACGTTAATGGATCACGTGGAGTCCGTGGAGCAGGCCGTCTGCGATCAGCTGCGGCCGTTGCTCGATCAGTCGCTGTCCGTGGTGTTCTACGATCTCACCACCATTCGCGTTCACTCCGATCGGGAGATCGAGGACGACCTGCGCGCCTACGGGCGCAGCAAAGAAGGCGGCATTGCCCGCCAGTTCGTTCTGGGTGTTGTTCAGATCGCCGATGGCCTGCCGCTGATGCACACGGTGCACCAGGGGAACGTGTCGGAGGTATCCACCCTCAAGCCGATGCTGGAACGGGTGCTCAAGCGCTTTGCAGTGCAGCGCATGATCGTCGTCGCCGATCGCGGGCTGCTCAGCCTGGACAACGTCGACGAACTGCACAAGCTGGCGCTCGAGGAGAAGCGCAATCTGGACTTCATTCTCGCCGTGCCGGCGCGCCGCTACGGAGAGTGGGCCGACACCATCATCGACATCGACACTCCCGATGGCATCGGTGAGCGGCTGTGGCGCAAGGACAACGATGACGAGAAAAGTCCGGAGTATCGTCTGATCGTCGCCTACGACGCCGAGCGTGCCCGCGAGCAGCAAAAGGAACGACGCGCCCGGCTGGACGGGCTGACCCAGTTGGGAGAAGAGCTGGGCGCCAAACTGGACGCCCAGGATCAGGGCAAGAGCGCGCGCGGCCGCAAAGCCACCGACCGCGGTGCCTATGCGCGTTTCTCCCAGCGTGTGCGCGAGGCCCACATGACGCGGTTTATCGACCTGGATTACGACGCCGACCTGTTCTCCTTCTCCGAGAACGAAGCGGCCATCAAAAAGGCCGAAGCCCTGGACGGAAAGCTGGTACTGATCACCAGCGTCAAGGACATGAAACCCAAACAGATCGTCCAGCGCTACAAGGCCCTGGCCGACATCGAGCGGGGCTTTCGGGTCCTGAAGAGCGATATCGAAATCGGGCCGGTCTACCACCGGCTTCCCGACCGAATCCGCGCCCACGCCCTGATCTGCTTTCTTGCGCTGGTCCTGCACCGCGTGCTTCGGATGCGTCTCAAGGCAACCGGCTCAACGCACTCTCCGAAGAGCG
>CAXBBB010000726.1:0-1742 GCA_963973615.1 uncultured Rhodothermales bacterium
TTTTGTGCAGATAGCCCTGCCAGTACATCAGCCTCCGACTGACGAGAAAGTTTTCGACGGCGTAGATGCCTTTGGACTCGACGACCAATCGGCTTCCTTCGCCCCCATGTGCCGGCTCGACGCGCAACGTCTTGATCAGCCGGTCGACGCCGACCTCGCCTTCGACGACGCCCGTGAAGTAGCTGTCGCGGCGCAGGTAGTCGAGGCGGTCGACGTCGAGTTGTCCCGAGATCAGGCGGTGGAAAAAAGGCCGCTCGTAGGCGTCGTCGAACATCCGAAGCGTCAGGTCCAGTCCGCCGCCCAGTTGCGCGTTGAGCGATACGATCAGGGCCCGGCTCACCTGCTCGTGGTGGACGTCATCCATCAGCGTCGGTTCGAGCGTGTGAGAGAACGGGCCGTGGCCGATGTCGTGGAGGAGCGCGGCGGCGAGCGCGGCGGTGTACTCGTCGTCCGAAATCGGCGTGCCTTTGCCGCGCAGCACAGACAACGCTTCCTGCATGAGCGCCATCGCTCCCAGGGCGTGCCCAAACCGGCTGTGTTCGGCACCCGGAAACACCAAGTGCCCGACGCCTAGCTGCCGGATCCGCCGCAGTCGCTGCATCTCGGGCCGCTCGACCAGTCCAAGCAGCAGGCCGTGCGGGACGGATACAAACCCGTGGACCGGATCGGAAAAGACTTTGTAGCGGCGTTCCAAAGAGAGCAAGTGGCGGAGGTGCTGCAAGGTCGCGTCCGTGCGGTATTCTGTGCAACCCGCGCGCTCTGTTCATCCGCTACCTTGTGTCCCAAGCCACTACGCGTTACCGTTACGCCCTCGCCGAAATGCTGCGTGGATCGGGCCTATCGCCAGAGGCTGATCACCCGTTAATTCGGTCCTGGCTCATTCCGTCCGATGCCTCACGTGCCGTGTGGGAGCAACCGTCGCGGCTGACCCCTGCCGACTTGCGACCGCATACCGCGCACGGCGAGATAGCCCTCGTTCCGCTGTGGCACTCGGATGGTTCGCCCGACTTGGTTGGATCGGTGTTCTATTGGCTGTCCGGACTGGACGAACTACGCACCCGGGAACGCGATACTCACGGGCGTGCGCGCTCGTGTGACAGCCTGCTCATCCAATCAGGAAACGCGACGTGTCCTTTGGTCGACATCTACCGCCGCTGGCTTCTCACCGACGCCCGTTCGGCGGGGTTGAGCGTGGAGGATGAGGTCGGTTGGACGTTCTGCGCTACACATGACATCGACGCGTTGCGCAAGTGGCGGCCGGGGATCATCTGGCGCGAAGTGGGACAGCGGGGGTTCGCCAATCAGCTCGGGGAATCGGTCGGAGAACGAGTGCAGCGTGTGGCATCGGCGATTCGAGGGGGCGTCACGCCGGGTGATCCCTACGCTCAGTCGCCGGTGCAGTTGGCCGAGATCTCGGAGCAGCAGGGCGGGCACGGGACCTTCCTGTTCAAAGCCGACGCTCGCTCGATCTATGACGTGCGCTACCCAATCCCGCACCAAACACTCGGTGAGTTGCGAGGTCGAGGCCACGAAATCGGCCTCCATCCGTCGCACGCCTCTTTCGACGATCCGAGAGCTCTCCGCCGGGAAGCCGATCGTCTTGGACTCTCCGAACGCTTCGCCCATCGCGCCCACTACCTATGCTACGACACGCTGCGTTCGCCCGGCGTGCTCTCCCGCTCCGGCATTTCGGTAGACAGCACCTTGGGTTGGGACGACCGCGCTGGTTTCCGTCGCGCTAC
>CAXBBB010000727.1:0-1741 GCA_963973615.1 uncultured Rhodothermales bacterium
CGTCGCGACGGGACCGTTTTCCCGATGTACCTGGGCGTAAGCGAAGTGCAGTTGCCGGGCGAAATCGTCTTCACGGGCATCGTTCGCGACCTGTCCGAGCAGCGGCGGTTGGAGCAGGAGGTGTTGCGCGTGTCGGACGAAGAGCGGCGGCGCATCGGTCAGGACCTGCACGACGGGCTGGGCCAGATGCTAACAGGCGTCGGGATGCTCGCCGAGGGTGCCGCCCGCAGGCTGTCGCGTGCCGGAGATGCCGAAGCCGAGCACGTCCGCGAGATCGCCGACTTGATCCGCGAATCCGACCGGTACGCCCGAAGTCTGGCACGCGGACTCGTGCCGGTCGAACTCGAACAAGGCGGGCTACGCGGTGCTCTCGAACGACTCACGCTCCACGCCGAGCGGCTCTTCGGCGTCACCTGCACGCTGACCTACCCCGATGGCCCCAACGCCGACCTGCTCGACAACCCCGAGCGGAGCATCCACCTGTACCGCATCGCTCAGGAAGCCGTGTCTAACGCTGCGCAGCACGGACGCGCCGAACACGTTGCCGTAGCCCTGCACGTAGACGATCGACACGTCGCCCTGACGATTTCGGATAACGGCATCGGGATGCCCGATGCGCCCACCGCGCCTACCGACCAGAGCGCGCTTCGCGGCATGGGCCTGCGGATCATGCGCTACCGCGCACGCATCTTGGGCGCCGCTCTCGACATCGGACCGGTGGCGGGCGGCGGTACGATCGTGTCGTGCGTGCTCCGGCGCGACGGCACCACGCCCTCGCGCGATCCATTGGTGGAAGCCACGCGTTAGCCCTCTCTTCAGACTCCTGCGACTATGACCTCCATCCTCCTCGTCGACGACCATCCCGTGATGCGGCGCGGGCTACGCATGATCATCGACGACGAAGCCGACCTCGACGTGACGCACGAAGCGGGCACAGCCGAAGACGCGCTAGCGCTGATCGACTCCCAACTGCCCGATCTGATCGTGGCCGACATCTCGCTGCCCGGCATGAGCGGCATCGAACTGACCAAGCACCTCCACGCGCTCCACCCCGAACTACCCGTGTTGATCGTCTCGCGCCACGACGAGGCGCTCTACGCCGAGCGCGCCCTCCGCGCCGGAGCACGCGGCTACGTGATGAAACTCGAAGCGAGCGACACCATCGTCGCCGCCATACGGCGGATTTTGCGCGGTGGTATCTACGTCAGCATGGACGTAAACGACCGCCTGCTGGGACACGTCGCCGCCGGACGCTCGACGGCGACAGCCTCTCCGCTCGAACTGCTCTCGGACCGCGAACTCGACGTGTTTCGCATGACCGGGCAGGGCCAGACGACGCGCGAGATTGCCGAGCGCCTGCATCTATCGGTCAAAACCGTCGAGAGCTACCGCGCGCGCATCAAGACCAAACTCGACATCGGCAACGCGTCCGAGTTGATGCAGCGCGCCGTCACGTGGGTTGAGACGGGTGAGGGCGAGTAAGAAGGCGGAGACTGCTCGCGCCCGTTGCTCTGAGCGGCTGCGCTTCGTCGCGTATCGCGGCCCGGTCGAGTAGTACGGGAAGATCGGCTGTAGGCGTCTCCCCCACACGCACGAGAGCGGATCGCACGTCGCAGCGCTGGAGCGTGGGCGCGTAGTCTCCGGCTGTCGATTCTGCTCTCCGCCGCCGTGCCCTACTCCGACTCGCCCTGCTGCACCCTCGTCGTGCCCATCGTTCCAACCACGCAGCCAGACCGCGCTA
>CAXBBB010000728.1:0-1739 GCA_963973615.1 uncultured Rhodothermales bacterium
TAGCCCAGGTCCGACAGCAGCGAAGCCACTTCCGCAGCACCGGCGCGCGTCTTGACGAACGCCAGCGCGCTCGTCACGTCTTCGGTCTCGATCAGGCGCACCAGGGCGGCGAGTTTGTCGCGGTGGTAGACCATGTAGCCTTTCTGAGCGACGTCCGAAGCCGTCCGGTCGCCGTCCGTGACGGAGATGACTTCGGGGTTGTTGAGCCTCTTCTGAGCCAGCTTCTTGACGCCCGGCGCCATCGTCGCCGACAGCAGCGCCGTCTGACGATCGGCGGGCAGGTGGTCGAAGATCGCGTCGAGGTCATCGGCGAAGCCCATCGAGAACATCTCGTCGGCCTCGTCAATCACGACAGTATGCGCCTGTGACAGGTCGACGGCACCCTGGTTGAGCAAGTCGACCAAGCGGCCCGGCGTAGCCACGACGACGTCGACGCCCTGGCGCAAGCGCTTGATCTGCTTGGGATAGGGCTGGCCTCCCGTGATCGGCAGCGTGCGCACGTCGATGTTTTTGCCGTACGTGTAGATGGCAGCCGAGACCTGGGTCGCGAGTTCGCGTGTCGGGGCGAGGACAAGGGCCTGGATGAAGCGGCGCTCGTCGGTCTGGGCGATGCGGTGGAGCATCGGCAGTGCGAATGCAGCAGTTTTGCCCGTTCCCGTCCGTGCCTGCCCGATGGCGTCGCGGCCACTCATGAGGACGGGAATCATCGCTTCCTGGATCGGAGACGGTTTTTCGTAGCCTTGATGGGCTACGGATTCCTGGATGGCGGGGTGGAGGTTGAAGTCGGTAAACGTCACGATGCATCAGGTCCGCGCGGGCGGACAGTTAGCGTGCCGGGCCGGAGCCGGGCGAGGTCGAATGGAGAAGTTGGGCACGCGGCTTTCGCCGCAGGGGGGCCAGTTCTCACATCCGCCGCCGAGAGGATTTCCTTCTCGACATCCGCAAACGCATACGTCTGGCTGCAACTTGGCGGCTCCACTAGAGCCGTTCTATCCCAACAGTCTGCTAGAATACGAAGCGATCTGCGAAGACATCGCGCGCTGCAAGCGACGGTTGTACGAAGAACGTCGAGTCTCTCTATCGCAACCCTACGGAAGAACCCTCGTAGCCGGACGCCATGACTCGCGACCTGCTCTACTTCTCGTTCCTCATCGAACTGACGCGTATCGTCGTCCTTCCGGTGCTGCTGCTGTGCTGGGTCTGGTTTCGCCCGATGCGGCGAAAGACCGACTGGATCGTTCGGATCCTCCTTGTTGGCGCATACCTCGGCTGGATTTTCTGGACGGGTAGATGGGGGTTGGCGAGCATCTACCTACGCTACGTCTGGGTCGGGCTTTGGGTAGGCGGAGCCGCCTTCTCCGCGTGGCGCGGTCGCTCGGATGTTCTGCCCGAGCGCTCCCTGGTGTCGTGGAGCGGATTTGGACTGCGGGTGCTGTTCGTCGCGCTGTTCGGGTATCTGACCGGAGCAGCGTTGCACTCTCACCGACCTTCGGAAGAGCCGCTAACTGTGGCGTCGCCCCTGCGGGGCGGCAAGTATCTGGTTGGGCACGGCGGGCGCACGTCGGCGACGAATTACCATGGCGCCGCCGCTCCGCCGCAGACCTATGCGCTGGACATTAGCAGAGTCGACGCGTGGGGGGCGCGGGCTTCGAGCCTTCTTCCGACCGATCTGAACGACTATGCGATTTACGGCTCTCCGGTCTACAGCCCGATCTCGGGACGCGTCGTCGTGGCGGTCG
>CAXBBB010000729.1:0-1736 GCA_963973615.1 uncultured Rhodothermales bacterium
CGCCGCCCGACGCCGTCGTCCCGCCAAACAAGAATCGGTCACCTATGCGGGCGTTCAAATCGTCGAGCGTCGCGTCGAGGAGTGTATCGATGGTACTGGCAAGCTTGGCCTTGTCGTTCGCGTTGAGCGTATCCGAATTACCCTGGATCGCCAGTTCTTGCGCCTTGACAAACCGCTCGCCCATCGCGTCGAGGTAGTGCTGCGTGTGGTCGAGCACGCTCGTCGCCGATGTGACGTTGCGCTCATAGCTGTCCAGCCGCGACACGACGTTGTCTAACGACCGCGCCCGGTGGTAGCGTGACGCATCATCGGAGGCCCGGTTCACGTCGACGCCGGTCGAGAGCACTTCGCGCAGTCGTTCCACATCGCGCTGAGCCGCTGGTATGGCGGTCTCTGCGAACAGGCGGTGCAGGTGGGTTTGGCGAGGGTAGATCATTGCGAGAGACGGATGGTGCGTCGTGAAGTCTGTATCGGCAGAACAGGGGGCGGAGTTAAGAGCGGCGGAGCATTACTGAGCGGAGCGCCAGAGCATGCCCCGACGCTCCGGAACCAGGGGAAAGCGCGTATAGATGATGTCAGATGGCGAGAAGCGTCTGCATCATCTGTTCTGCAGTCGTAAGCAGCTTGGCCGCGGCGCCGTACGACTGCTGGTGCGCAATCATCTTGGTCAACTCCTCGTCCATGTTGACCGCGGAGCGGCTGGCTTCCAAACCGACCAAACTCGTCACGACCGCCGATTGCCGGTCCTGATCACGAAGCGCCGACTGGACCGTCGAACCCAAGTTGGAGAGCAGGTCGACGGCGGTGCGGTCGATGGGCTCGCGCAGTATCGCCATCGCGACGGCGTTCTGGCTGTCACCGGCCGGCTGTCCGGCTGCGGCTGCGGCGAGTTGGCGTCCGTTGGTGATCGCGAGCGAAAGGCTTGTCGCCGTCACACCTGTCGCGTCGAAGAAGTCGCCACCTGCGTTTCCGTCCTGATCCGACCCCAGCGCGTGCTGCGTGTTAACCGCGTCTACGAGTTGCTGGGCAAAGGCATCCAGAGTGGCGAGGGTAGCCGGAATCTGTTTGGCGGCTACGTCGAGCCGAGCGCCCAACCGCCCGTTGGTCGTGCGCATGGCCACGTCGGTGTCGCCGAAGAGGATGCGCGGGCTACCCGTCGATTCGTCGACCGAGAGCATCGTCACGTCGTTGGTCTGCACGAGGTTCATGCCGTCGAGCGAGACGGTCGCCGTGCCATCGGTCTGCCGCTTAATGGCGATGGGCGCCAATTCGGCCAGTTGGTCGAGGACTACATCGCGCCGGTCCTGAGCTGCCAAATCGGGCACTCCAGTCGACGTACCGATGCGGACGGCCTGATTCAACTCGCCCAGTTCTTTCGTCAGGCTGTTCACGTCGTCGACACCCGCGCGCAGGTCCAAAACGGACTGCTCTTGCAGCCGCAGCGCGCCGTTGCCCATCTGGTTGACCGTATCGGCTACGTTGCGCGCCTGGCTCAACACGGCGCGGCGAGCGGCCGGGTTTTCGGGGTCCTGCCCTAGATCGTTCCACGCATTCCAGAAGCGTCCCATTGTGTCCGGAAGCGTACCGTCACCGCTCGTCGAGAAGATCGCTTCGAGCGTGCCCAGCGCTCGGGCCCGCTCGTCGGCAGCGCCCAGCAGCGACCGGGATCGCCGGGTCGATTCGGTCACGACTTCGTCGCGCAGCCGTTCGATGCCCGACACCTGAACGCCCCCGCC
>CAXBBB010000730.1:0-1725 GCA_963973615.1 uncultured Rhodothermales bacterium
CGGCGATGCTGTCCGTCTTGGCGATTGAAGATGGCGGTGTATTGCCCGGCGGCGAACTGGCGATCGCTGTCAGCGGCGCGACCGGAGGCGTCGGCAGCATGGCCGTCGCGCTGCTGGCCGGGCGCGGCTACCGCGTTACGGCGGCTACCGGAAAAGCCGACGCACACGATTATCTGCGCGGTCTGGGAGCCACCGAAATCGTCGACCGCCACGCGTGGAGCGATGGAGCCAAGCGTCCGCTCGACTCGGCCGCCTTTGCCGGAGCCGTCGACGCCGTCGGCAGCACGACGCTCGCTCATCTGCTCAGCCGTGTCGACCGGCACGGCGTCGTCGCTGCCTGCGGGTTGGCGGCGGGGCCGGATCTGGCAACGACCGTGATGCCCTTCATTTTGCGCGGCGTCCGCTTGCAGGGCATCGACTCGAATACGTGTCCGCTCGCGTTGCGCAACCGGGCGTGGGCTGCGTTGGCTGCTGAACTCGACGCATCGAAGCTCCAGTCGCTCTCGACCGAAGTGGCTCTCGACGACGTGATCGACTGGGCGGATCGCATTCTGCGCGGTCAGGTGCGCGGTCGTGTCGTCGTCCGGGTAGGAGGAGAGGCCGAGCCGTCCCGATAGGCACGTCAGCAAAACCGCAAGCCACCGATTATGCCCGCTACTGATCTCATCCGTACTGTCGAGAGCGATGGATCACGCGTCGACGTTTCGCTGGCGGGGGGACACGTTACGTCCTGGATTCCAGCCGGGGGTAGCGAGGTGCTGTTTTTGAGCCGAAGCGCCATTGTAGCGCCCGGCAGTTCGATTCGAGGCGGCGTTCCAGTCATCTTTCCGCAGTTCGCCGATCTGGGGCCGCTCCCCAAGCACGGTTTTGCGCGCACCGCGATGTGGGAAGTCGCCGAGCCGGAGTCGGGCGACGTGCTCACGCTCCACCTGAGAGACGACGCTCAGACACGCGGCATCTGGCCGCATCGCTTTTTGCTCTCGCTCGGCGTTTTTGTCGACGCCGGCCGGCTGCGCATCGCACTGCGTGTCCGCAACGAGGGGGACACGGCCTTTGACTTTACGTGCGCGCTCCACACCTACCTACGTGTGGGTGGCATCGACGAGTTAGTGGTCGACGGGCTGCAAGGCGTCCGCTTTCGCGATAAGACGGCGGACGGCCGCTACGTTGAACACGACTCGCCTTTACGCATCAGCGATCAGGTCGATTCTGTCTACGAGCACGCGCCGAACGTGGTGACGGTACGGGACGGTGGAAACGCGCGGTCCATCGAAATACACAAGAGCCGGTTTGCGGACGTCGTCGTGTGGAATCCGTGGCAGGAGGGAGCTTCGACCCTGTCGGACATGGAAGACGAGGAGTATCGCGAGATGCTGTGCGTTGAGGCGGCGCAAGTCTCCAAACCGGTTCGATTGGCGCCAGGCGAGCGGTGGGAAGGCGTGCAGGAGATCGTCGCTCGACCTGCGTGACGGCTTCACCGCCTGCTCAGAAACTGTGGCAGGGACGCACAGTTTGCCCGCTATGACTGCACCCATCGCGCCCTCCCACGCTGTCAGTTGGACCGCCCGTCTGCTGTGGCTCGCTCCGCTGATGCTGCTCGTCTACGGCCTGTTTTTGCTCAAAGCGCCGCTCGACCTGACGCGGACGTACAACGAGGGAATACCGCTGATGGCCGAGGTGCTGCACGTCGAAACGTCGGGCCGAAAGGACGTGACCTACGACTAC
>CAXBBB010000731.1:0-1723 GCA_963973615.1 uncultured Rhodothermales bacterium
TCGGAGCGCCGCGACGTACGTCGCCAAGCTGAGGGGCGAGCGCGTCGGCGAAACGGTTGGCTACCGGGTGCGGATGGAGAGCAAGGTGTCGCGGGCAACGCGGCTCGAAGTCGTGACCGACGGCCTCTTGGTGCGTCGCATCCAGGACGACCCCGAGTTGAGCGGCATCGGGCTTCTGGTGTTCGACGAGTATCACGAGCGTAGCCTGACAGCGGATCTGGCGTTGGCTCTTGCTCTCGACGTGCAGGCGGCGCTGCGTCCCGATCTGCGGTTGTTGCTCATGTCTGCCACGCCGGACGCGCGAGCCGCCCGCTGGCTCCAAGCTCCCGTCATTCGGAGCGAAGGCCGAACCTTTCCCGTCGACACGCGGCGCCTGCTGCCCGGCGACGTTCCGCCCGACGTTCGCACCCCGCTCGACCGGCTGGAGCGGCTGGTACCGCAAGCTGTCCGACGCGCGCTGGACGAGACGGATGGCGACGTGCTCGCTTTTCTGCCCGGCGTCCGAGAGATCGAGCGGGTACGGGAGCGGCTCATGGGCCTCTCGAATGTCGACGTACTGCCGCTACACGGAAGCTTGTCGCTGTCGGATCAAGATGCTGCCCTGGCCCCATCTTCCGGTAGCCGCCGAAAGGTGGTCGTGGCGAGCGCGATTGCCGAGACGAGCCTGACGCTTCCGGGCATTCGAGCGGTCGTCGACGGTGGTTTCGCGAGGGTGCCGCGCTATGATGCCGGAGCTGGTCGGACGAGTCTGGCGACCGTAATGCACAGCCGCGCCTCTGCCGAGCAGCGTGCTGGCCGAGCGGGACGCGTCGCTCCGGGCGTGTGCTACCAACTGTGGACGAGTGCCGAGCACGACCGCCGCCCGGCTCAGCAGTCGCCCGAAATGCAGCACGCCGATCTCGCGCCGCTCGCGCTCGAACTGGCCGCGTGGGGCGCAGGAGCTGGGGATCTCCGGTGGCTCGATCCGCCTCCTCACCGCACATTGGAGGCCGCCTACGAGTTGCTTCGCGGATTGGGCGCCGTCGACTCGGGGCACCGTGTGACACCGCACGGACGCGCCCTCGTCCGTCTGGGCCTGCATCCGCGTCTGGGACACCTGCTGCTGCGAGGGGCCGAACTCGGTCATGCTCGCGCGGCGTCGGACCTCGCCGCCGTCCTCTCGGAGCGGGATCTACTGCGGGGTAGTGGAGGACCGCCGCCGCCCGATGCGCGATTGCGGCTGGACGCGCTAGCCGGAAAGAACGTCCCCGGTCCGCCGCCAAGCCGAGGTGCGATTCACCGCACCAAACAACTCGCCCGCGACCTGCTGCGCCGCATCGACAGCACAGCGGACAGGCCCGGTTCGGCTCCCGTCGGCTTGCTCGTCGCCCTCGCATTTCCCGATCGCATCGGGCAGCCCGAAGGCACGAATCAATGGGGCGACGTACGGGTCCGTCTGGCATCGGGGCAGCGCGCCCGATTGGACAAAGGCAGCCCGCTCGCCGATGCCGACTTCATCGCTGCTGCAACTCTTCAGGGTGAGGGCGACCAACTTCGCATCGCCCTTGCTGCTCCGCTCTCGTCCGCTGAGTTGGAAGCGCACTTCGCGGATCAGATCGCGACCGATGACCATCTCGCCTACGATTCGGACGCCGACCGTGTCGTCGCTCAGTCCCGCCGCGCATTGGGTGCTCTCGTTCTCTCGTCGAAACCAGTGCGCCCCGACTCGGCTCGGGCTGGTGCC
>CAXBBB010000732.1:0-1723 GCA_963973615.1 uncultured Rhodothermales bacterium
TCCACCTGCCGCAATTCTTCGGCCTGCTCGGAGCCACCTTCACCACCGATGGCATCGCATCGACGGTCGACGATCAACTGAGCGCACTTCCACCGCACGGCTGGCCAAGCTGGGTATGGGGCAACCACGACGAGCCGCGTCTGGCTTCGCGCATCGGACAAGACCGCACCCGCCTCGCCGCTCTGCTGCTGCTCACGCTTCCCGGCACGCCCACCCTCTATGCCGGAGACGAGATCGGCACGCCCAGCCTCGACCTCGCCCCTGCCGACAGCCGCGACCCCCTCGCAGGGCAGGGTACAGGCCGTGACGCAGGCCGCTCACCCATGCGCTGGACCCCAGCGCCCAACGGCGGCTTCTGCCCGGACGCTGTCGCTCCGTGGCTTCCGCTCTCGGCAGGCCCAAGCGTCGCCGAGCAGGAAACCGACTCGGGCTCGCTGCTCCACCTCTACCGCGATCTGCTGTCGCTCCGACGCGCCCACCCCGCCCTGCACCGAGGCACCTACCAGCGCACGCATGCTCCCGACGGCATTCTAGCCTACGAGCGCACCGACGGCAGCGAACGCCTACGCATCGTCCTCAATCTGTCCGACGCCCCCGCGTCTCTGCCGCCCGGCCGCGTGCTCCTCGCCACGCACGCCGTCACCGACACGCTGCCCTCAGGTGCCGGCGTCATCCTCCAACCGTAGTTCCCCCTGCCATGCGCAACGCTTTCGTACCCGATCAGAACGGAAGACCTGTCCGCATGGGCTGGGTCATCGCGGCCCTACTGCTCTTCGTCTCGCCGGCCACCGCGCAGCAGATCACGATCGACCGCGTCGAGGCCATGCCCGCGCTCCCGTCCGACTACCTCGTCCCCGACTGGAAGGCCCGCGCCCGCGCGTTTGACGCCCTCGCCTTCGACACGACCCGACGCGGCGACGGCCTGCCGCTCGCGTTCACGTTCGCCGCTCCGAACGGCTTCGAAGGCTTTGGCCTGACGACGTTCGCGGGCGAGCGGCGCGGCCAAACCAAAGAGGCGATTTCAGCCCTCCCTGCCCTCGTCTCGGCATCACTCGTCGGCCAGCCGCGCGCTGATTGGGTCGGCAAGGCACAGGCCTACTTCGCCAGTCAACCCGCAGAGCGTGTATACCTCAACTCGCCCGGTGGACGCAGCGGCGATGACTGGTGGTACGACACGATGCCCAACGTTTTCTTTTACCAACTCTACGACCGCTATGGCGCAAGTACGGGAGACTTCCGCTCCCAGTTCGTGGCTGTGGCCAACCGCTGGCTGACCGCGCTCGATTCGCTCGGCGGCGACGTGCGTCCCTGGGCGCGGCCCTTCCTGGGCTACCGAGGGTTTGCGCTGTCGACGATGGAGCCCAATCGGAGCGGCGTCATCGAACCCGAAGCTGCCGGAGCACTCGCGTGGATTATGTGGATGGCCTACGACGAGACCGGCGACGACCGCTACCGCGTCGGCGCCGAGTGGGCGCTGCAGTTTTTGGAAGAGTGGGACCGCAACCCGTCGTACGAACTGCAACTGCCCTACGGTGCCCTCGCCGCCGCCCGCGCCAATGCCGAACTGGGTGCGCGCTACGACGTGGAGCAGTTGGTCCGCTGGTCGTTTGAGGTCGGCGATCTGCGCAAGTGGGGCACGTTCACGGACGGTGACTGGAATGGATACAGCGCCGCCGGACTGGTCGGCTCGGTCAACGACTTCGGCGGATACGCGGTTGCCCTC
>CAXBBB010000733.1:0-1721 GCA_963973615.1 uncultured Rhodothermales bacterium
ATGGCCGCGCGATCGATGCCGTCGAGCCGGGTGTGCGACGTGAAGACATACGAACGCGGCTGAGCGCCTGCGAGATACCCCATCCGTAGGCGAACACGCGGAGCGACCTGATAAAACGCGTACAAGTCGACACTGGTGAGCGTACCACTGCCCGCGTCCATGTCGTAGTGCGCGCCAAACGTCGACCGGAACGTGGCTGTAGCGCGCAGGCGGGCGCGACGCAGACCGAAACCATAACGCATCAGGTCATCGTCGCCTCCCGTCTCGAACCCAACCGACGCACGCGGCTGGAGCGTGCCTGTCAAAACGAGGTTGACGTCCGATCCGCTCGACTGCACGAAGGGCAGTTCCTCTTGGGCGACGGCTGACGAAGCTATTCCAATGAGGACGCAGCAGAGCATCCAGGGGGCGAGGCGGTAGAGCAACGTTCGCTCAGACATATCGAATCGGAAAAGACAACGTGACCCCTCAGATTAGGCCACGTTTCCCTAAAGTTGCCGAATACGACTTCACACAGTGTACCGGACGCGTTACGCCACCTCCCCTTCTCCTCCCAACATCTTGGGTAATTGGCCCTCACGTGCATGTTGGGAGCTGTCCGGCGCCTATCATCACGTTACCTCACCCGCAGGCCAGACCATGCGCACCCCTCCTCCATCCTCTATCCGGGTCGTCATCGCTGACGATAAAGCGACGCTACGCGAGAGCCTGACCCGCCGACTTGCCTTTTTCGAAGACGTGACCCTACTCTTCGCCTGCTCCGACGGAACGGATCTGGTCAGTCGGCTGAATCGGGCGGATGCGCTGCCCCACGTGATCCTGATGGATATCGAAATGCCCGGCGGTGACGGCGTCGAAGCCACGCGCCACGTGTCCCAACGCTGGCCCAACATCGCCATCGTGATGCTGACGGTTTTTGAAGACGAGCAACGCATTGCACAAGCACTCGTAGCCGGTGCGACGGGCTACTTGCTCAAAGACGAACCTATCGAACGTATCGTCGAAGCGGTCCGCGACGCGCACGGGGGACGAGCACCCCTATCGGCTCCGGTAACGACGACCCTTGTGCAGCACTTCACCCACTCGAAACGCCGAACCGCCGACGCCCGCGCCAAACGAGAAGCCGCCGGGCTGACGGACCGTGAATGCGAGGTACTGACACTGCTCGCCCAGGGCCACACGGACGCGTCAGCGGCCGATGTGTTGTTTCTCAGCGCCCACACGGTCCAGAGCCACACCAAGTCGCTTTACCGCAAGCTAGGCGTCCACAGCCGAGCCGAGGCGGTGCGCGCAGCAAGCGAAATTGGTCTGATCGGGTGACACAGCCCAAGCTCTCTTGTCTACGGGAAGGGGTACTAAGGCAGTCCGTTGGGAGCATCCGGTCGAGCAGGATTCCCGCATTCCCCACCTGACCTGACACATTTTCGCACACCCAAGTGAGAACGCGCGGCTGGCTGCATCGTACGGTCAGGCTCCCCTCTTCCCACCCGACCGCAGTACCCCGCGCCGTGCAGTTGACGCCCCCTGACCTTCCCGGAATTCGACTGCACCCCAGTTTCCGGTTTCGGGCAGGACAGGAAGTGTTTCTGAGCAAACTGGCCGAGGCGTTCGACCAGGGCGAGACGAGCCACCTGGGGGTATTCGTGCCGGGCTACGGCAAGACCATCACGGCACTCGCCTCGTTCGTGATCGCCCGGGCGATGGGAGTCGCCGACCGGCTC
>CAXBBB010000734.1:0-1718 GCA_963973615.1 uncultured Rhodothermales bacterium
CAGTTTCAGGTCGAGATCTCCCAACCGTTCGTGAATGGCGACGATGCGCGCGGCCAGACCTGCGTCGGGGCGACGGGCGCGGTCATGGGCAGCGCGCAGGGCGTCGGCACGGTCTTCGGCGCGGTCGAGCGCGTTGCCGAACAGCGTCATGTCGGTCATCAGCGCTTCCATCTGCTCACGGAAGGCCTCCAGCGTGGCGACCGGAGCCGACGGCAGCGCTCCCTCACGCAGCGGAACGACGTTGAACGAGACCGGCCCCGACAGCGTCGCCTCAACACCATCCGACGTGCGGACGAGCGTCGCCGAGTACGATCCCGGCTCGACCAGGAAGCCGCTCGGCCTGGACGACTGCCCCGGCGTGATCGGCCCCAACGCATCGCGCTCCAGATCCCACGCGACGCGGTGCAGCCCTTTCGACGTACGACCATCGACACGCGCGACGATGTCGCCTCGGCTATCGCGGATCACGAGTTCGACCTGGTCGGACTCCTCATTACGCTCCGCCTCGAGTGCATCCCAGCCAGGGAACGGCACGTCCTCGTCGTCCTCCACTTCCTTCTCCGACGATTTGCGCTGCGATTTCAGGCTCTCGTAGCCGTCGCGCAGGTAGTAGGTGAAGACGGCGCCGAAGTCCGGGTTGGGCGCCGTGTAATAGTCGTCGCCTTGCGAAGTGTTCGTCACTGATCGTTGACGGTACAGCTTGGCGTCGCGCAGTTGGAACAGGTGGCCGTCGCGGGCAAGGACGGCGTCGTTGATCTCACGCAGCGGAGCATAGTCGTCGAGGATGAAGAAGCCCCGTCCGAACGTCGCAGCGACCAAGTCGTCTTCGCGGCGCTGGATCACCAGATCGCGCGTCGAGATCGTCGGCATGTTACCGTCGAGTTCGATCCACTGCCCGCCTCGGTTGGGCGAGAAGTAGACGCCGTTCTCGGTACCGACGAAGACGAGATCACGCTTCTGATCGTCCTGCACGAGCCGCCAGACGAGCGTGCGCTCAGGCAACCCGTCGGTCATCAGCTTCCACGAACGCCCCTTGTCGTCGCTGCGGATGAGGTACGGTTTGAAGTCGCCGTTCTTGTGGTTGTCGAGCGCGGCGAACACGATGTTCGCGTCGTGCCGGTCGGGATAGACGTGGTTGACGAACGCCATATCGGGCACCCCGTCGATGCGGCCTACATCGATGCGCCGCCAGGTCTGTCCGCCGTCTTCGGTCATCTGGATCAGTCCGTCGTCCGTTCCGGCGTAGACGAGATTGGCTCGAAGCGCTCCTGGTCGCGCGTCAGATCGCCCGAAATGGCCGTCCAGCTATAGCCCCGATCGGTCGACTTCCAGACCCGCTGCGACGCGAAGTAGATCGTCGCCGGGTCGTGCGGGCTGACGACGATGGGCGCGTCCCAGTTGTAGCGTTCGGTCTGTCCAGGCGCGGGTTGCGGAACGATGAACGTGGCCTCGCCAGTAATGCGGTCGATGCGGTGCAGGTTGCCCTGCTGCGATTGCGCGTAGCCGATGTTCGGGTTGCCCGGCTCGGTCGCCGATTGGTGCCCGTCGCCGCCCAACGTCGTGTACCAATCGCCGTTGCGGATGCCCTGGCGCGCGTCCGTGCGCGAGGGGCCTCCCTGCGAGCCGTTGTCCTGCGTCCCGCCGAAGACGTTGTAGAATGGGACGGCGTCGTCGACGGCGACTTTGTAGTACTGAGTGACCGGCAGGTTGGAGACGTA
>CAXBBB010000735.1:0-1712 GCA_963973615.1 uncultured Rhodothermales bacterium
GAGCCGCAGCCGAAGACGACCCCGTCGGGTTTGTCGCCGATCTTCCCGGGCGCGCCGTCTTGGACGAGGTGCAGCGCGTGCCGGGCCTGTTCACCGCGCTCAAAGCCGCCGTCGACCGCGACCGCACGCCCGGCCGGTTTCTGCTGACCGGTTCGGCCAACGTGCTCTTCGTTCCGCGGCTGGCCGACTCGCTGGCCGGGCGCATGGAGCTTCTCCGGCTCCACCCGCTGGCGCAGCACGAACTGGCGGGCCTCGCGGGTGAGAGTTCTACGTTTGTAGAGCGGGCGTTCGATGCCAAAGACGGTCTTGCAGGTGCTCAAACCGAGCGTATGGGTGCTGCGTTGGCCGAGCGTATGGCGGCAGGCGGATATCCGTCGGCGCTGTCTCGCGCGCTACCTCGCCGGCGCAAGGCGTGGTACCGAGACTACGTCGACACGCTGGTGCAACGGGACGTGCGCGATCTGGCCGCCATTCACAACCTGGACGTGCTGCCCCGATTGCTCTCTGTCGTTGCCTCGCAGACGGCACATCTGATGAATCTTGCTGGCCTCTCGGGCCCGTTCCAACTCACGCGTCCTACGATTCGGGAGTACGTGACGCTGCTCGAGCAGGTATTTTTGCTCGACCGGCTCGCTCCGTGGCACTCGAACCGGATGAGCAGGCTCGTGAAGACGGCCAAGATCCATGCGGGCGACACGGGCGTCGCGTGTGCGCTGCTGGGCTTGGGACCGGACGAGTTGTGGAACGACCGAGCGCTGTATGGGCAGATGCTCGAGACGTTCGTCTACGGAGAGCTGCGCCGGCAGGCGAGCGGGCACGAGGATCCCATTGCCTTCTACCACATGCGCGACCGAAACGGAGCCGAGGTCGACCTCGTGCTGGAGCGCTCAGGCCGGGCGCTAGTTGGCATCGAGGTCAAAGCCGCATCGACGGTACGGTCCAAGGACTTCGTCGGCCTACGCAAGCTCCAAGAGGCCACCGGCGAGCGGTTCGCTTCGGGCATCGTGCTCTACGATGGTGAACTGACCCTGCCGTTCGGGGACCGTCTGTGGGCCGTACCAATCCGCCGCCTCTGGGAGCCCTGATAGCCCGTCATTCCGCACGTTCCTCCAACGCCTCCGCCTTATGTCCACCGACGCGCTCGCCGACTCCATCGTTTCTGCCCTGCGCGAGCGCCTGCCCGGATGGAGCGGAGCCGACGACGAGCGGTTTGCGACCCTCGTGCGCCCACGCTACGCGGCGTCGCAGCTAGCTCAGCAGCAGCTCGCCGACTCCACTCTGCGGGCGCTGCTCGCCAGCGGTAATACCGACGAAATCGCGGGGCGCCTGATCGAAGTCGGCAAGGCGACGAACCTACTGTTCGGACCTGCCTTTGCGAGCGGTAATCTCCAGCTGCTGCACCACCCGTCGACGCGCGCCGAGAGCGCCCAGGCAGTGGTCGAGTTGCTCTACGGAGAGGGCCAGGTCGGCGCGCGCGTACAGGCCTTCGCCGACCGCTTTCCCGGCACAAATCCCGGGGCCAACTGGCGCATCGCGACCTACTTCTTGTGGCTCGTCCATCCGGGCGCCGCACCTACATTACCCGGTTCGCCCCGCCGCGTCGGCTCGCGTCGCAAGGCCGCGTGCTCGCCGCCGCGCCCTGCCGCTCCGGTCGATGCCTTCCGCCAGCCGAGACACCTGCGAAGCGGCCGGCACGCTGAGGCTGTGCCCGC
>CAXBBB010000736.1:0-1702 GCA_963973615.1 uncultured Rhodothermales bacterium
CACCCACGCTGGTGCAGCAGAGCGAGTAGAAACGGGTCCGCTGCGTCAGCAGAATCTGCCGCCCCTGCCGATCATAGCGCCGTTCATCCGGTCCTCAAGATTCCGACCTGCGAGCCTCTCGCTCGTGGTAGTTTCCGCCTCTCGACTCATCCCGCAACGTTTTGATCACCGGCACCTTTCTCGACGAGATTACCCACGACATCCCGTCGCAAAACTGGAGTCCCGACGATTGGGGGCGCGACTTCGACAGCATGGCAGCCGACGGCATCGACACCGTCATCCTGATCCGCGCAGGCTACCGAAAACGCGCCACGTTTGCGAGCAAGACGCTCCAGCGGATGATTCCACGGATGCTGCCCGCCTACACCGACTTGGTCGACGTGTACCTGTACCACGCCGAGCGCGTCGGCATCACGCTGTTCTTCGGCACGTACGATGCAGGCGTCTACTGGGACGGCGGCGACTATGCGGTCGAGGCCGAAATCAACAAGCCGTTCTGTGCCGAAGTTATCGCGCGCTACGGTCACCGCAAGGCGTTCGGCGGCTGGTACATCTCGCATGAGATCGCGACACACAACGCTCCCATGATGGACGTCTACCGCGACCTGTCGATCCACCTGCGCCGACTGAAAGCCCTGCCGATCCTGATGTCGCCGTTCATTCAGGGCAAGAAGCAGTTCGGCGACGAGGCGCTCACGCTCGACCAGCACGAAGCAAGTTGGCGCAAAGCGTTTGCCGACCTGGAAGGCTACGTCGACATCGCCGCGTTCCAGGACGGCAACGTCGATTTGGCCGAGTTGCCCGACTACCTGCGCGTCAACCGCGACCTGGCGGCCAATCACGGCATTCGCAGTTGGAGCAACTGCGAGAGCTTTGGCCGCGACACGCCGATCCGCTTTCCGCCCGCCGACTGGAACGTGCTGCGCTACAAAATCGAGCAGGCCCAGGCTGCCGGGCTCGAAAAGACGATCACGTTCGAGTACAGCCACTTCATGAGTCCCAACGCGACCCTCTGGCCCAGCGCCCGGACGCTCAACGCCCGCTACGCCGAGTGGCGCCAGTCTCGGCTCGCCCAACCCGAACTCCTCGCTGCCGACGCTCGATGATCGTCTCCCCCACTATCGCCTCACGCTTGGGCAACGTGTCCGCTCTGCGCGCGCGCTACGAAACCGAACTCTTCGAGCACGTCCTCCCGTTCTGGGAGCGCCACAGCCCGGACCGTCAGTACGGCGGCTACTTCAACAACCTCGACCGCGACGGCTCGGTCTACGACACCGACAAACACGTCTGGCTCCAGGGACGACAGGTCTGGATGTTCAGCAAGTTGTACCGGACGGTCGAGCAGCGTCCCGAGTGGCTCGAACTGGCCCGGCTAGGCATGGACTTCCTGCGCGCCCACGCCATCCGCCCCGACGGACGCGTTTACTTCGCCCTATCGCAGTCCGGTGAGCCCGTCAAGCTGCAACGCAAAATCTTCGGCGAGTGCTTTTACGTG
Source organism: uncultured Rhodothermales bacterium (assembly GCA_963973615.1). Classification (GTDB taxonomy): domain Bacteria; phylum Bacteroidota; class Rhodothermia; order Rhodothermales; family BA12; genus CAXBBB01. The sequence goes on from CAXBBB010000736.1 coordinate 1,496, forward strand.
ATGGCCCTCGCCGAATACGCCCGCGCAACGGACGATGCGACACTCGCCCAAGAAGCGCGCGACATGCTCGCCGTCCTGTGGAAGTGGGCGTTCGACTGGTCGCATGTCGGCGCCGAATCACTGGCAGGTGTTCCTGATCAGCAGATGCTCGCCGTGCCGATGATCCTGCTCAACCTGATCGACGAAGTCGCCGGGGACGACTGGCCT
>CAXBBB010000737.1:0-1694 GCA_963973615.1 uncultured Rhodothermales bacterium
CGCCGAACTCGATCTCGTTGGCGATCTGGAGCAGCCGGCCCTCGCCGTCGTCGACCGCTTCGAGCGCGTCGGTCAGGATCGGGACGAGCCGGAGCGCCACGTCCGCGTCCTCGCAGGCGTACGGCCCGGCGTCCTCGACGGCCACCTCGCGCATCGTGATCGCGTTCTTGCCGGTCCCGATCAGGTCGGTGATCGGCTGCGGCCGGTAGTTGAGGTGGAAGCTGGACACGTCGTCCAGCTTGTGGCTGGCCTCGGGGTCCAGGAGGTAGTGCGCCACCATCGTGTCGAAGACGGGCCCGCGCACGGTCACGCCGTCGAGATCGGCCGACAGTTGCCCGCGCAGGTTGTTCTGACGTTGAACGAACTCGAACCCGCTGGCCAGCGGACGATCGATGAGCACATTGCGTGCGCGAAACGCCGCTTGCCCCTCGCTGCCCATCTCGATTCGTACATCGGCTCCGCCACGTCGAGCAGCGGTCGTGCGCCGTATGTAGAGAACCCAAAGCCGCTCGAAAAGACGTTCAATCCCAATTCCGCTGTCACGCCTACGACCGATACAGAGTCCGTCGTCGCGGCGCCGTGATCGCCCTGGTGATTGACGTAGAGAAAGTCGGCCAACGGCTCGTCAGCGCTGCTCGTCCAGTTCGATTCGCGGACGCGGATGACGCTCTGCACCGTCTGCACCTCGACCCAGACGCTCGTCACGTCGAACGGATTGCGACCTGTAACCTCTTCCAACGTAAGCCGGAGCAGGCGGGCGGGGGACTGCGCCTCGACAAACAGGTCGGCGCCGTACGAGCCGTAGTTCTGGTCGAATCGGACATGGCGCAGCGTGAGATCCAGCGCTCCGGACGAGGCCAGCGCATACAGGCCGCCGCCGCTGCGCGTGGGTGTGCGGCCCGTCACGAAGCGTTGGTCGGCGAATCCGCCCACGATCGTGACGCCGTCGAGGACGAGCGGAGCCGTCCGTGCGCCGATGGTGACGACGTGGAACGCATTGTCGTCCTTCCCTACTCGAATCGTGCCGGGGGTATCGTCTCGGACCAGATCGCCCGAGAGCGTTGCCTGGTTGCCTTCGATGAACCGAGCGTCGAGCGCGTCAGCGAAGGTGCCGGGCGTGAGAGTCTCGTTGCCAATCCAGCCGCCATAGACGCCTGCTACTTCGGGGCCGATTTCGAACGTGGCCGTGCGGTCCGTTCCGCCGGGTACATAAGATCCGCTCGCCAGTACGATCACGTCGCCGGGCTGTGCGTTTCCCAGCGCCGCGTCCAAACTTCCGTAGGCCGTCGCCCATGACGCGCCCGTTCCCAGGCCCCACGGCGCAACGTGAACGATCCGAACGGGCGTCTGGGCCAGCGCCAGCGGCGCCGAGAGCAGCAGGACGAGAGCGAAGAGTAGGCGCATCATCGGATCACGCTTTCGAGAGGACGACCGCCGATGCGCACTTCGCCGCTGCGAATGGCGAGCGTGACCGGGTCAAGGAGCACGCCGTGGAACGTCGCCGTCTGAGGCACGCCGTCGACCGTTCCCTGGTAGCTGCCGCTCACGAACAGGCCGCCCGGTCGCTGCTCGGCGTCGGCGATGGCGAACTCCATGACGGGAGCCGCCAGCGGGTAGCGCCACGTGATCGCCTGCCCCTGCGCCGTGGCGGGCGTGCGGAAGGTGTAGATCTCGGTCTCGCCGTCGTCCAGAAA
>CAXBBB010000738.1:0-1688 GCA_963973615.1 uncultured Rhodothermales bacterium
CCGAGGTAAGCCCCACGCATCGCCCCTGCCGCCGAAGCCCCTACTATTCCTCCCGATGCGCCCGGGCAGGGCGGGGTGCCGAGTCGCTCGCCCTCTGTTCGGCATTCTCAGCTTCTTGAGAGGAGCTCAGGAAGTAGGTCAGTGCGGGGGGAAGCGTGTGTCGCCAGTTGAGGTGCGCGTGACCACCTTTGTATTCGACATAGCGCACCGAGTGGCCCTTTAGTTCGAGGATGTCTCGGAGTTGCCGGTTGACCCCTACGCGCCCCAGCCCCAGATCGTAGAGCCCGACGTCCAAGTAAAAGTCGACTGGCAGCGTGAGCGCGCGCCTGAACTCGTTCAGCAAGTACCCTTCGAACTCGGGGTATACGGGCCAGTTGTCGCGCTCATCAAGGGTATAGTAAAACGAGCCCGACTGCGAGAGCACGCCGTCGACCACGGTCGGGTGGCGCAGCGCCGTGTGCATCGCCGCAAACGCCGCCCGGCTCGGCCCCGAAACGACGACGCGACCGTCTCCTACGGCGAGGTACTGCCGCGCCCAAGCGACGACCTCGAGCGCCAGAAAGTCCGTAAACGATCTACTGATCAGGTCGCGCGAGCGCTGCCCCTGGTTGGGGACCAATACCGCGACCGTCGGCCCAATCTCGCCAGCGAAACCCAGGTTATCCAACACAGTCGGCAGCGGCGTCCATCCCTGCCAGGCAGGCCCGTGGCCGGGGGAACGGGCAAAGTTCTGGCCGTCGAGTTGGATGAGCAGGTGGTGGGACTGGCTCGCGTCGTAGCCCGGGGGTGTGTAGATCAGCAGCGTGCGTTCCTCCCCCATCGCTGTACTCTGCAGCGTCACTTCGCGCACTGTTCCGCTCGGCACGCCCAGCGACGCCTCGATGTGGGGCGACAGCGGCGCATCCGGCCCTACCACCACGCCGTCGTCGACGTGCTCCATCGACGTCTGAAACGGCCCGTCGCCCGTTCGGCTTCGCGAGAATGCGTTCACGCCGTAGGTGAACCATGCGTCGCGCGGAATCTGCTGGGTACAGAAGTAATAGTCGCTCTCGCCGATCTGCCGAAAGCGCAACCCATAGAAGTCGGGACCTCCAGCTTGCAGCAGGTAATCCGTGTCCGCATCGCCTCGGGCAAAGTAGGTCACCGTTGCCACGCCCGGCCGCTCCACGTCCACCTCGATGAGGTGCCGCTCGGTCAGCGCGTTGTAGAACCGCACCAACGCCCCTTCGTCCGTCTGATATGAACGCCACAACTCGCGGAGTGTGTGCGTCGGATACTCTCGACGGAGAACCTCCTCGGGATCGGACGCCCCCTCCTGAGCGGCGGCAACAGGAACCAGCGCCCCGAGCAGCAGCGCGAGGGCGGTGGTTGTGGAGCGAAGGGTGAGCATACGGCGAGGTCCGGACAGGGAACAGTCACGCAAGGTACTCCGCGAAGAGATGCCACCGCCCAAACCAGACGACGGCGACAGAGGCGAGAGCGCGTCAGACGTCTGGGATGCATCGCCGTCGGCTCGTCGGGTACGGCCGAGGGCAAGGCAGTAACGTAGCGCCTGATGGCCGATGATAGGCGCGCCGAAACGACGACGCTCCGTCCCCGCCGCTGATGATTTGGGCCCGAGCCGGGGGAGCGTGCTGCCTAAGCCGCTTCCTCATCGACCGTCACCGCCGTGCCGTACGCCAGAATCT
>CAXBBB010000739.1:0-1687 GCA_963973615.1 uncultured Rhodothermales bacterium
GCACGTGAGGCATTCTACTTCGGAGAAGAGGCAGCGCATCCACTCCGCTCGCTCCTGGCAGGTGAACGTCGCACAAGATCAGGTCAGGAGGCGTAGATCCATCGTCCAGATACGTCGTTAAGGCACGGGTGCTCTCGAAGTCCCTCTCGCAACACATATCGCCGCTAGAGTCAAGCACGCTTCGGAGCGCGTCGAGATAGTCAAGGTTGTCCTCGACGACCCACAACCGGTGAATGCGATCAGGCATATGAGGTCACGTATTAGCGTACGACAACTAACGAGCGTGTCCGTACCGATTCGACCGTCTCTAGACGGACGAGATAGAGGCCAGCAGGCAACGTCTCCACATCGAACTTGAAGAGATGGTCCCCCGCTGCCCGAGTGTCTCGGACCACTTCTGCCACTTGCTGTCCTGTTACGTCGTACACCGCTATACGCACCGGCCCGGCTGATGGAAGTCCAACTTGGAAAGCAACTACGCCGCCCCGCGCAGGCTGCGGCATCGGAGCTGACAATGTCGTCTCACGTGGCAAGATCTGTATGGATGTGATCGGTGTCCCCACTCCACTGGTATAGACGATGGTGAGTAGCACCTCGGTGAGCGCTCCGTTGGCCACCACCAAACGACCGCTGCCGCTGATCGTCTCGCGGAGCACCACGCCCCCGAACAGATCCTCTACACGGGCCGTCACCCCGTCGGGCAGACCGTAGTCGATCGCAATCGAGGCGCCCGACCCCCGCTGCCACATCACCCGGTGCGCTACTTCCCCCTCGAACGCGGACGAGCCCGCACGGTAGTCGCGGTAGCTGCCCTGTCCCAGTTCGGCCGGCACGCCGGTGCCCACGAAACGGGCTTCGAACGTGCCCGATGGCGGCAGCGGCGGAAGCTCGCGCTCGCCCAGCGCGGCGTCGATGCCGTTGGTGGCAGCCGGATCGAGACCGGCGCGCAGCTCTGCGCTGCTCACGCCATCGCCCACCACAAATACCAGATCCACTTCCTGAGCCCAAACGGTGCCGGCGAGTGCAAGAAGGCATAGCAGTGTAAAAGAGAACTTCATTGTTTTGTTGGGTTATTGCCAATCTGTAGACCTGTTGGTGCGTCGAAGCCGAGCGAGGTACGCGACCCGAAGTCCCGATTAGTAGTGCCCGGCTAGCGGGTGATTATGATCTTCCGCGACATCTGGAATGTCCCTGCGCGAATCCGCACTACGTAGACACCCGAAGCCAAGTGGCCTGCATTGAAGCTCACGTCGTGTGTACCAGCGGGCCGCTCCTGGTCTTCAAGCACACTCACCTGCTCGCCGTAAAGGTTGTACACCGAAACCGATACATGTGCTGGCTGCGGCACGGTGTACCGAATGCTAGTCGTGCCGCTAAAAGGGTTCGGGAAGTTTCCTTCGAGTGCGTAGTCCGATGGCAGGTCGGCTTCCCCGACAGTGACGGTCAACGCCTCGACCGGAGCCGGTACCACGATCGCCTCGCCATCGGTCAGCCTACTCATGACCAAGCCGGCTCCGGACGCATCGCGAACCGCAAGGGAGCGGTTGCCCAGGTTGGAAACCCGCAGCGTGATAGGGTAGGTCGCTGCCCGGATGACAAGGGTATGATCACCCTCTTCCATTTCAACCGAGCGGTCCGTGTCGAAGCGCACGTCGAACATGTCTGCTGGGGGGACGGGCGGCAATTC
>CAXBBB010000740.1:0-1685 GCA_963973615.1 uncultured Rhodothermales bacterium
CGAGCTACCGCCCGGACGGTTGACGAGCCGGTTGGCGATCACCATCGTCGACGAACCGCCGCCGTCCAGGTTCATCGCTTCGACGGCGCCCAGATCCACGAACAGCTGTCCCAACTCGATCAAGGACACGCCGAACGAGTTGCTGTTGGGTTGTCCACTCAGAGATCCTTTGTCGGCCACGATCATCAGCACCTTGCCGTCAGCCGTGTATCCGACACCCGTGCGCGAGTTGAGCGAGGTCGGCTCGCCGATGCCCGATCCGAAGAACACTTCCTCCTCCCACGTGACGCGGACGGCGCCGTCTTCGACCAGGACCGGGCCACCGCCCATGCCTTCGGCAACCGGCCATACCATGCCGCCCTCGGGGAACGTCGCTGTAGGCGTGGCTGCGGGCGTGGACTGCGTGTTGGGCGCCGGATTGGGGTAGGCGTATTGCGTGCCGCCAACGTCGTATATCCAGGCTACATCAAGCGTGCCGTCGTCGAGCAGGCCGAACGCGCTCCGCGTAGGGCGGTACGTACCCGCCGGACGGTTGAGCGCGCCGATGTTGGGCACGAGCACCTTGCCCTGATTCGCTACCAGGCTGAAGCTCTGCGAGCCGTTCGTGTCGAAGTAGCCGCCGTTGATGGCGACGAACGCATCGGCGTCGAGAGCAAAGGTCGTCGTGGCGAACTTGCCTCCGGGTTCGAGCAGCGCCTGGACGGTCCAGTTGGCATCGTTCGTGTCGGCGACGACCAGGAATGCGCGCAACACGTTCTGATTGGTGCCGCGCTGCACGACGGTGTCGACCGAGAAGGCTCGGATGGTTGGGGGCAGGAGTGCGTTGAGGTCGTCGCTGGGCTGCCAGTTGAGTCGAATCTGGGCCTATGTAGCAGTCGGGAGCAGTGCGGCGATCAGCAGGAGGAGCGGTAGCAGTCGGCGCATGAGAGCGGTTTCGGATAGAACGAGATGAAAGGTACGCGAATCGAGCACGTCAGGGAGTGGGCTCGTCGTAACGAGGCAACGCGTCGGCCAGCGATTCAGAGTCGAGCCGCACGTCAGCGGGATCATAGCGTGCAGGAAGCAGCAGCCGATGCGCCCAAAATGGACGCAAGCCCAGCGCTCGCATTGCCACCTCGTCGGCGACGGCAGCGCGCGGTTCATACGTCACCTCTACGTGGTCGACGGCGAGCAGCGTCCACTCCCCACCTATTTCGAACGGCCCCGCCGCCTCGCCTGGACGCTGCGCCAGCGTTCCCAGCGGCAGGCCGAGCGAATCATGCAAAACGATGCGGGTGGGTTGAGGCCACCGCTCGCGATCCGAGTCTAAGGCAGCCCGCGCGGCATCGGCAGTGGCGAACGACCACATACGAGCGTGATAGCGACGCTCGCGGACGAACAGGTTGTCGCGCAGCAGATCATACGTGCGCGGCTGAGTATACTCCGCACTCAGCGTGTCGGCGACCAAGCGGATGGCCGACGTGTAGCGCGCAGCGAGTCGTGCCGACACGGTTCGCAGATCGACCGACGGATCGGCGTCCATACCGGCTTCGCGTGCCCAATCGGTCACCAGTCGGTCGCGCACGACGGTCTCGGCAGCGCCGCGCAGGTCGGGCCGAAGCGCTTCGGACTCCACAGCGGGCAGCGACTCGACGAACGCACGCGCCGTCAGCGTCTGCCCCTCGCCAAACGTAGCGACAACTGCG
>CAXBBB010000741.1:0-1680 GCA_963973615.1 uncultured Rhodothermales bacterium
GGTGGATACAACCGCGGTGGCGGCGGCGGCGGCGGTTACAATCGCGGCGGCGGTGGCGGCGGTGGATACCGCGGTGGTGGCGGACGACACGACGACGAGCGCGATGAGGTCCACTCGGTACGCGTCCCAGCCGGCAAGCGCACCTACTTCTTCGACGTCAAGAAGACGCGCGGAGGCGACGACTACTTCCTCAACATCGTTGAGAGCCGCCGTGACCGCGAAGGCGAAGGCTTCCGCAAAACCAAAATCCACCTCTATAAGGAGGACTTCGGTAAGTTCATCGCCGGTCTGCACGAAGCCGTCGCACACGTGCGCGATGAGTACCTGCCCGACTACGAGTTCCGCGGCATGCCCGAGTTGACCAAGCCCGAGGACTCGGACGACCGCGAAGAATACTAGGCCAACGCCCTATGTCGGCCTGACCTGAGCGAACCCTCGCTCACCCCGCACGAAGCTCCGCCGCCCATGTAGGCAGCGGGGCTTCGCTGCGTTTTGGTCTACACGCTTACTCATTGACTGCGCGTTCGCTGACAAACATCCCCATCGACTACCTCTTTGCGCCGACGACATTCCACTCGTCTTGAAGCCCACGTGCAGCCGAATCCTCCCAAGCCGACGGCGGGTTGCGCCTGATCTCCACCCGCTCACGCCTCATGCTCCTTCAAATCGTCCCCGCAGCCGACGTAGACACACGACTCGCCCGCGTCCTCAGCCGCAGTGCCGCATCCAGCCCCGAAGTCGACGCTGCCGTGCGCGACATTCTGGACGATGTACGCACAAGAGGCGACGAGGCGCTCCTCGACCTGACCGAGCGCTTCGATGGCGTCCGCCCCGCTGCACTCCGCGTACCGATTGACGCGATGGAGCGCGCACTCGACGAGCTGGATGGAGACTTACGAGAGGTCATCGAAGTGGCTGCCGCGAACGTGCGCCGCTTCCACGCGCGCCAGGTCGAGCAGTCGTGGTTTGCCGACGAGCCAGATGGTGTGATCCTCGGGCAACGCATCGTGCCGATGGAGCGCGCCGGGCTGTACGTCCCTGGCGGAACGGCCTTTTACCCGTCGAGCCTGATCATGAACGCCGTCCCTGCACAGACGGCAGGGGTCGAAAGCATCGCCATCGTGTCGCCGCCGCAGCCGAACGGACTGCCGCACCCCACCGTGTTAGCAACGGCAAGGTTGCTCGGACTCGACGAAGTCTATGCTGTCGGTGGAGCCCAGGCGGTCGGAGCGCTCGCGTTCGGAACGGAGACCATCGCCCGCGCCGACGTGATCGTAGGGCCTGGGAACGTCTATGTGGCGACGGCCAAGAAACAGGTGTACGGCCAAGTCGCAATCGACAGCGTGGCTGGACCGAGCGAGATCGTCGTCATCGCGGATGAGCACGCCGACGCCACGCACGTCGCCGCCGATCTGCTGAGCCAGGCCGAGCACGATGCGCGTGCATCGGCGATCCTGCTGACCCCATCGCAATCATTGGCGGAGCGCGTCCAGTCCGAAGTCGAGCGCCTGAGCGACCTCCTCCCCCGCCGCGACCAGATCGCTCCGGCACTCCGCGACTACAGCGCCGCCGTCGTCACCGATACGATGGAAGATGCGATCGCGCTCTCGAACCGGCTCGCGCCCGAACACCTGGAAATCCTGACGGTCAACCCCTGGGAGATTCTGCCGCGCATCCGCC
>CAXBBB010000742.1:0-1676 GCA_963973615.1 uncultured Rhodothermales bacterium
AAGAACGGCGAGATCGAGATGACCTTCCCCGCCGAACCGGTCGTGCGCGTCCGCTCGCCCAAGGGCATCGAGAAGGCGTTGGGCATCAAGCCGCAGCGCGTGTTTGCCAACCGCCTCGACCTGCTCGTATTGCTCAACTCGGATAAGGAGGTTCGCGAACTCATGCCGTCACTTTCGGACGTCGCGGGACTGATCATTGATGGCGACGAACCTCGCACGCCACGTGGCGTCATCGTAACGGCCCAAGCGAGGGAAGGCGTCGCCTGTGACTTCGTCTCGCGCTACTTCGCGCCGGGCATCGGTGTCGGCGAAGATCCTGTCACCGGCTCGGCTCACTGTGCGCTTGGGCCGTTCTGGAGCAAGCGACTCAAAAAGACCGAGCTCGTCGGCTATCAGGCCAGCGCACGCGGCGGACGCGTCGGCGTCGTCCACAACGACACGCGTGTCACCCTCATCGGAACGGCCATCACGATGATGCACTGCCAGTTGCAGCACGACCGGGTGTAATGATCTCCGATCACCACTCTACGCGGTTGGTGATAGATTCAGCGCCAAACACACGAGTCTCAAGGCTGCCGGGTTACCTCCAGACAGCCTTGAGACTCGCCGCATCTTTCAGTTTACCAGCCCGGTGAGAGCGCAAAGCCCCAGTGCCAGCCTTGATCGGGGCGCTGGAACGGTTTGGCGTAGAAGATCTCGACGATGGCGAAGCCCAGCACGTTGAGTCGCGTCGATACGCCGACGGACGTGACGGGGATGCGTTCGGTCGTAGTGCGTGCTTCGTCGCCGGTGGCGAATTTGAGCGTTGGTGACGAGTCCTGCGACCAAGCGAGGCCAGCATCCGCGAAGAGCGTGAGCTCCGTTGGGAGGTAGGGAAAGTTGAGCAGACCAATCTCTCCGTTGCCCAGCAAGATCGTCCGGATTTCGGCGCTCGCTAACGCGGTCCGCGTACCCAGCAAGCGGTTGAAGACAGGGCAGCTGTCGGTGATAACGCCTGTTTGGGGATTGATGACAGGAGCGCACTCTTCGGTCTCAATGGAGCCGATGCTGTAGCCGCGCACAAAGCCTGGATAGTAGGCCGAATAGAGGTATTCCTGGCCAATCCGCGTGCCTCGCTCATCGTCTCCGATACCGTAATTGCCTCTATGCAAGCCGCGCACGGCGAACGTGAACGGCTTCGCATAGAAGTAGCGGCGATAGTCGGCGAGAACGCTGGCGAAATTGTACGTGCCGTAGATGCCCGTCACGCCGAAGCGGTAGCGTCCGCCTTGAATCGGCGAGGTGAAGCCGAAGTTGGCATAGTCACCGACGAACGCCGCGCCGGTCTGGGCGAGGTAAATCGCGTTCGGCTCGCACAGAGACCGCGCTAGGGGATCGGTGCTATTTGATACGTCGTCGCAGCTCTGGCCGTTTTCTCGGTTGCGGTCGATGAACTGGCCTGTCGCACTGAATCTGTAGATCTCCAACTCGGTATCGAAGCCGTACCGCGTCGCGCCTAGTTGCGCCTCGACTCGCCGCGTCCGGGAGAACGGATACGAAGCAAAGCCAGACGCCTGCGACACGTAGACTCGGTTGCGCTGCTGTACGTAGTCGACGCCGCCCACATCATTGCGCAGGTACTGCGGGTAACTCGCCAGCAAGTAGGGCACGTGTGAGATGCCGACGCCCCAGTTGTA
>CAXBBB010000743.1:0-1674 GCA_963973615.1 uncultured Rhodothermales bacterium
CGCAGCGTGTGCAGGCCAAAGAGCAATCCAGCGTCGGTGTCGGCTGCGGCTTCGATTCCGTACGTCGTAGCCTCGCCGCCGTTGAAGCGCTCGGTCGTGCCGCCACCGCCTGCCGCGGCCAGGTCGGAGCCGAGCAGGTTGGCATAGTCGCTCCAGAATCCGGTAATCGACGCCTGCACATGGCGACGCTGCGCGCGCGCGCCCAGTTCGTAGGCTACGCTCTGCTCGGGTTGTGCGCCTTCTTGGGATCCTGGAGGCGCAAAGCCGCGGTGGACTCCGCCGAAGGCATGTAGGCCCGACTCGATCTCGACATCGACGCCGACTCCAGGAATCCAGGCGGAAACGTGGTTGCGTCGGCTCTTGAGGTTGATTCCTGTCCGTTCGGGGTCGGACGTGCCCCAGTCGTCGCGGCGCAGGATCACGTTCTCATGGCGCACGCCTGGCAGAAGCGTGACGCGCCCGATCTGGCTGCGTACCTGGACGTGACCGCTGACGGCGTCGGCCGATTCGAGGCGGTTGCTGTCCGATCCGGGAGCGCCCATGCTGGTACGGGTCATGCCGCCCGCGTCCATTCGGTAGCCATCGACCCACTGAAAGCGATCCATCTGGTCGCGGTGGAGTCGCGCGCCGATTTCGAGTTCGTGCTGTACGCGGCCCGTTTCGAGGTGGGCACGGACGCTCGCCTGAACACCTTCGGCGCGGTACGCCCGGTTGTTGGCTTTGACCAAGAGGGCATCGTCGCCGCTGGCCGCGCCGGAGAGGATGGCCGTTTCGTCTGCATAGCGCGACGGGGTCGACAGGATGCTGGAGATGCTGGCCGATCCTCCGCCAGCGTTCACCTTGTCCAGCTTATACCAGTTGCGTTCGAACGCTGTCGCGTAGCCCGTCACCTGCGCGCTCACGCGATCCGACGGCTCTACGGTATAGCGAACGACGGCTTGGCGCTGTTCGGCATCCATTTCGTCGACTTGGGATCCCGCGTAGCGGCGGAAGGGCGTGGCGGCGAAGTCGGGCGCGTTGAGGCCGAGGTAGGTTTCGTCGCTCACTTCGTCGGTCAGGCTCAGCTTGACGCTCAATCGGTGCTGAACGGCCGCCGACGCGTCGGTGTGGAGTTCGGCTTTGCCCAGCAGGTCGGTTTTGCCGAAGCCCGTTTCGGTCCCGGTGTCGAGCGCTTTGAAGCCGTCGCTCTGGTTGCGGAGCGCTTGGACGAGGACGCCACCGTGCGTCCACCGGCGACCTGCGTACACGTGCAGCATGCGTCCGCCGTGCGACAGCGTGCGGGCGTCGGCCAGGCCGCTGACGGCGTTCGGTCCGTCGGGGATGGACTGTGAGATCAGGTTGAGCGCGCCGCTCGTCGTGATGGGTCCGGTGCGGATCTGGCTGGCGCCGGTCTGCACTTCGAGGCCCGCCATCCGCGCGACCGTGGGGAAGTAGTACGCGGCGGGTGCGCTGTACGGAGCCGGGGCGACGGGGACACCGTCCTCCAAGATGGTGATCTTCTCGGACCGCTCGCTTCCGCTTCCACGCAGTCCGATGTTGGGACGCAGTCCGTAGCCATCCTCCTCCGATACGTAGACGCCCGGTACGCGGCGCAGCACGTGGTGCACGTCCGCGCTGGCGAACCGACCGATCTCACGCGGACCGACGACGTGGACGGCACCGGGCAGGCTGAGG
>CAXBBB010000744.1:0-1672 GCA_963973615.1 uncultured Rhodothermales bacterium
CGTTCTACCTCGAACGCGGAATCGACGCGCCGGCCCTCCGAGAAGCCATCTCCCGAAGCCGCCGAGTCGAGCAGCTGAGCGAGGCGTACAGCCAAGGCATGACCGATGTCAACGAGTCGCTCCGCCTGGGCACGATCACCGCGATGGACGAGGCCATCACGTCCGGCATCATCGACCGCGATGTCATTCGCAAGCGAATCGAAGAGATCAGCCAGCGAGGCGAACGCAACGCACGTGTTCAGACGCAAGCCGCCCTCGGAGCCTACAACCAGGAGTATCGCAACCAGCTAGCCGAGCGCGCCGAACTCGATCACTTCCACTACTACGGCCCCGTTCAGCGCAACACACGCCACTTCTGCCGCATCCACATCAACCGCGTCTATTCTCGGACGCAGATTGAGCAGATGGACAACTCGATGCTCGCGCCCGTCCTCACCTACCGGGGCGGCTGGAACTGCATCCACAGCTTCCTCGCCGTCAGCATTGAATGGGACGACGAATTGCGCGCCCTCCTGGTACCGCCGAGCACGCCGCCAACGATCATCCCGATCACGCTCTCCGGCACCCGCACAATCACCGTCTTCGCCGACGAGCCGCGCATCGAACGCCTCAAAAAGCAGATCCCACTCGAGTCACAGTCGTTCGAGCAGATCATCGACGCACAGTCCAACCCCAACGGTTTCCTCGCCGTCCACGCCGACTACTTCGACACCATCAACGACCGTCGCCGCAAGCTCTACAAAGAGTCTCGTCGCCTCCGCGACCTCGGCCTCAGCCTCGCCGAAGAGGGCCACGCCGTAGAACTCCGCATCGCCGAAGGCGCCCCCGTCCTGACCGTCGACGGCAACCCCTATCAGGAATGACCGCCCGCTACGTCTACCTCGGCGACCGCCTCACACGTCCTGACTTGCGCAACCGCCTGTGCAGCCCCGCCAGACTCGAAGATGGCCGCTGCATCGTGTCAACCCGCATGGCAACCGCACTCGTCCAGTTCGAGGACGGCACCAAGAGCGTAGTCGCACGTCGAAGACTACGCCTCACCTCAAAGCTGACCGCCGATCAACTCACCGTTCTCACCCGAACCCGCTCAAATAACCAGTAGCTAGGTCCGCCAAGAGTGCCGTTTCCAGCCCGCATTTGTTGCAAGCACTCTACTCTACTATCTCACCCCCCCATAGAGGGCGTACTCAGCGCGGTCGGCGGCGTCGCCGACCAGGCGGAGCACTCGGAGATAGCGAGCCGTGTTGTGCGCGGCGGCGATGCCTAAACCCACCTCGTCGTCGGGACGCACGCGCCAACCGCTGGATACCAGGCCCGCTGCCCACGCGACGCCTGTCTGATGCACGTCGGGGTTGGCCCACCCGAGCCGAACGTAGGTGCCCACGCGATCCGTCCACCCGCGCTCAGCTATGACATAGGCGCCATAGGAAGAAGCGCGCGATAGGCCGTCGATTCGGTCAAACTGCTCGGTATAGCCCCACGCGCCCAGAGCGACTTTGCGCCACGCCCCTTCGCGTGCGGCTCCGACCTCGGCAATGAGCAGCGCACCGTCGTCGCGGTCTAGGCGGAGCGAGGTGCGATTCGGGTGGTCGGGATCGCCTGCGACGCCGTCGAAAGCGGCTACGCGCGCAAACGCTCCGCTCGGGGACACGTAGTCCGCACGGACAGAAAG
>CAXBBB010000745.1:0-1657 GCA_963973615.1 uncultured Rhodothermales bacterium
AGCTGTCGCCATCGAGCCGGTAGATGTAGATGCTGCCCGCTCCGTCGTTGAGCGCGCCGACCATGCTCCAAGCGCCGTCCAGCGAGACGCTGTATCCGAAGTTGGCGTTGCAATTCAGATTGTTGTGCGTGTAGCGTTCGCGCTCCACCCACCCGTCAGTCGTGCGCTCGAACCAGTAGACGCGCCCGTACTGGCTGCTGCCTCCATCGCATTCGGACGAACTCGCGCTGCCGTGCGGGTTCCAGTGGCGGAAGGAGCCTACGATGAGCCAGTCGCCGCTGGCGTCGAGGCTGAAGCCGAAATGGGCGCCCTCTTGTCCATCGCTGGCGGTGAGCTTCTCGCTCAAAGTCCAGCCGCCGTCGGTGCGTTCGTAGACGTACACCGCGCCCCGGCTTTTCTCCTCGTCGTAGGCGCCCACGAACATCTGGTCGCCCGCAATGCGGACCACTTCGCCGAAGCGCGTGTGCTGCTCGGTGCCGTCGGCAACGAAGTGCTGCACCTCGAAAGCGGTCGGATCGACCGGAGGTGGCGTTCGGAGCCTGGTTCCGGCATCACACACACGCGGCGAGAACACGTCGTCGGCGTCGGGCGCGCTCCCGGCCCCGCCAGTCCACGGAAGGCCGTCGCCGTCGTCCTGCCAGGTGGCGACGCAGTACTCATAGGTCGTGCCGGGAATGGGGTCGGAGACGTCGTAGCTCGAAATGTCGTTGGGGCCGACGTAGTCGAACAGGACCCCGTCGCGGAAGAGGGCAAACCCGCTCTCGACCTGGGATGCGTCGCTCCAGCTGATGCGAACCTCGGTTTCGTACACGTCGGTCGCGGCGACTTCTCCTGGAGGCAGCAGCGTCGTGTAGCCGGTATCCGCGTTGCGAACCGACGCGCCATAGGCGTCGACCGCCTCGACGGCGTACGTGGTGGTGCCCGATACTGGAGCCAGGTCCACGTACTCCTGCGTGTTCTTGGGCAGATCGCCGGCAAGCAGGACGCCGTCGCGGTAGACGCGATACCCGGTCTCGGCCTGTGACTTGTCCTCCCACGTAATGCGGATTTCGGTCTCGCGGTGGCCGTCTTCGGCGGCTACGTTGGCCGGTGGGTTGAGGCGTCGGCTGCCGCGATCGGTGGCGATGCGCGAGACGCCCAGCGAGTCGAACGCAACGACGCTGTAGCGATAGGTCGTCCCGGGCGTCCCGGCCGCGTCCAGTACTTCGGTGACCGAAGGAAATGTCTCTTCGACGAGCGCCGAGTCCGCGTCCAGCGCTCCGCCGGTGAGGACTGCGCGTCGGTACACCCGGTATCCTCCTTCCACGCTTGAGTTGTCGACCCACGTGATCGTGACCCGCGCCTCTTGGGCGTCGTCACCCGCGGAGACTTCGCTGGGCGCCTGAATAGACCGGCTGCCGCGATCGCACGCAGGGGTGCTCTCGAGCCCTTCGCCCGATACGGCGACAATGCAATAGGTGTACTCAACGTCGGAGGCGATCTGATCGTCGGTATGCTGGAGCGTGGAGACGGGCAGCGTCTGGATCAGCACACCGTCGCGGAGCACCTTGAAGAACGACGTGCGCGTCGACGGGTCGGTCCAACTCAGTTCGACGCGATTCTCGAACTCGCGGTCGGTCGCAGTGACCTCCCCGGGCCGCGCGGCCGCGCCGCGCAC
>CAXBBB010000746.1:0-1656 GCA_963973615.1 uncultured Rhodothermales bacterium
ACGGACTGGTGCCCGACGGACGCACGCTACTGGATGCCGGTATCTCTGAGCCCTCCTCGACGTTGGCCCAGGCGAGGCGTACGAAGGTGTTTTGGGCGCTCGTCGGCAGCATTGCTGTACTCAATTGTCTTGGGACCGCCTATCTGTTTCATCACGTCGACCTGATGGCGAGTGGTGGCGTGTCAGGCGAGGCAGCGGCGGGCATGTTCGTTGCCTACGGTCTCGTCAACTGGATCGCCAACCTGGGCGCAGGCGTCGGCGTCGACCACTTGGGACCGCGTAAGGTGCTGATGATGGGGTTGGGACTGTTTACGCTGCTGACGGTCGGCTTGCCGTTCGTCCATACGAGCGCCGGTGTGATCAGCTATGGAGTCGCGTTTGGAGTGGCGCAGGGGATTCAGAGCAACGTCGGCGGCAGCGCCTTCGCCTACTACTTTGGGCGCGACCACATCGGTGCGATCAAAGGGTTTACGCACACGCTCTTCGTGGCCGCTACCGCCATCGGACCCCCGCTGCTCCCGCTCGTAGCCGGATGGTTGGGCGGATATGCTCCAGCGCTCTGGGTATTGGCACTAGCTCCGCTGGTCGCAGCGCTGTGTGTGTGGATGTGGGTGCCGCGCGAGACCGGAGCGCCTTCGACAGGATAACGTGCTGGCCTGAGCGTGGCTGCTCCTTCAGCGGCTGCCGGTTGACGCGCCGTTTGTGAACGAACCGCGACGGCATCTATCTTTGGGGATCGCAAGCGCTGTCGAGCGGGGGGGCAGGCACCTCCCCGATGCATGTGCTCGTTTTCTCTATCGTCACTCGTCTCCCCCATATGGACCTGTTCAGCACCGTCATTGACCACGTCAACGACATCCTCAAATGGCCGCTCATCATCGGCCTGCTCGGAACAGGTCTCTTTCTGACGCTTCGGCTGGGTTTTGTCCAGTTTCGCCGCTTCGGTCACGGCGTCGCCGTCACGACCGGCAAGTACGATGACCCCGACGAGCCGGGCGACGTATCGCACTTCCAGGCGCTCACGACCGCGCTCTCGGCGACCGTTGGCGTCGGTAACATCGCAGGCGTGGCGATGGCCGTCCACATCGGCGGACCCGGAGCGGTCTTCTGGATGTGGGTGACGGCCCTACTGGGTATGGCGACCAAGTATTCGGAAGTCACCCTTGCGCAGCAGTATCGCGACGTCGTCAAGCCGGACCTCGACGCCAAGGCGTGGGAGGGTAGTGTGTCGGGCGGCCCGATGTACTACATCGAACGTGGACTGACCGACCGCTTCGGCGTTGGACTCAAAGGGCTGTTCAAAGGCATCGCCATCTTCTTCGCCGGCGCGCTGATGCTGACCTCGTTCATGACGGGCAACGCGGTTCAGGCCAACACCATCGCGACCCAAGTCTTCGACACGTTCGGCATCGCCACGTGGATGACCGGCCTGACGACGGCGATCATCGTCGGTATCGTCATTCTGGGCGGTATTTCGCGTATCGGTAGGGTGACGAGCATCGTCGCTCCCGTGATGGCGGCGATCTACGTGCTGGGTGCGCTGACCATCCTCGCGCTCAACATCGGCGCCGTCCCCGATTCGTTCGCGCTGATCTTCACAGAGGCCTTCAACCCGACGGCGGGTATCGCGGGCACCGGCATCGGCCTGTTCATTCA
>CAXBBB010000747.1:0-1656 GCA_963973615.1 uncultured Rhodothermales bacterium
GGGCGCGCGCCGCTGCCGTTGCGGTCGACGAGCGCTTCGGACTGGGCGACGAAGGGCCCCGGCGCGGTTGGCGATCCGTCATTTCGCAGCAGGTTGAGATCGCCCGACGATTCGCCGACGATCAGGTCGATGTCGCCGTCGCCGTCCACGTCGGCGGCTGTCGGAGCGGCGAAGTTGCCGCGCGGAATCTCGGTCATGGGTGATCCATCGGGCGTCATCCGCTCGAACCGGAGCGCGCCGGTTTGTCGGAAGGCGAACACGTCGCCCGAGAACGAGCCGACGATCAGGTCGGATAGGCCGTCGCCGTCCAAGTCGGCGATGGCGGGGACAAAGCTGTATCCGTCCAGATCAGGCAGATCGAGGCGCGCGGCACGCAGGCTTGGCGCAGCGGAGGTGCCGACGTTTTCCCACGCGAACAACTCACCATCGGTCGTACCGACGACCAAATCCGCGTCGCCGTCGCCGTCCAGGTCGCCCCACGCGGGAGCCGATCCGGTGCCTGCGTCGAGTCCGGGAACGAGCGTGTCCGTGACGCGCGTGAACGTGCCGTCTTCGCGCTGCACCAGCAGGTGGAGGTTGCGCAGCGGCGCCGTGCCGAATGCCCCACCGACGACACCGACGGTCAGATCGTCGCGTCCGTCGCCGGTAACGTCCGACACCGCAGCCGCGTTGTAGCCCGCCGTCCGCAGCGCCGACGTGGGAAACGCCGTCGTCGCGATGGGAAACGCGGGATGCGGACACGTGCCGTCGTTTTCGAGCAGGTAGAGGCTGGGCGAGAAGAAGTCACCCCAGATCAAATCGTTGTCGCCATCGCCGTCCACATCGGCGACATCGAGCGCGCTCGCGCCGTGCATTCGCTCGCCGCTTTCCTGCGGAGCCCACGGGCCATACTCGTCGAACTCGAACGGCGACGGGGCCGACTTCTGATCGCCGATCACGAGCACGCCGGGCCACTCCTCTTCAAGCAATCGGAAGCGCGGCACGCCGTCGGCATCCGGCCCCAGTCCCTCGAAAACCGTCAGCGTGCCGTCGACTTGGGCTTGCATCAGGTCGAGGATGCCGTCGCACGTCACGTCGGCGAGTGCTGGGACGTTCTGCCGGTCCGCCGAGATGAGATCGCCCGACTGAGCGTCTACCAGCGGCCCGACGGGATCGGCAAATCCTTGGTCGGTCCGCTCGTAGAATCGGACACCTGAAAGGGGTTCTTCGGCGAGCACGTCGCCATCGCCGTCGCCGTCCAGGTCCGCGACGCGCGCCCACTGCCCGATGCGCAGATCGTGCCAGTGATCGGTCTTCCACGCCAGATCGGTCGGAGCCGGGCCGATACGCTCCCACAGCGTCAGCGCGTCGGCGTAGGTCTGCACGAGCAGGTCCAGGTCGCCATCGCCGTCGACGTCCCACCACTGCGGACGCGGCGCCGCCACACCGCCCGCAAACGGATCGCGCACGGCGGCCCCACTCGGATCGGCGACTGGAAACGGGGCCGAGTCACGCGTCCACGTCTGAGCGCTCGCCGGGGCGGCCGCCAACACCAAAACCAGAAGCGCCCGCGTCACAGCGGACGAACCGGCACGCGCACATCGACACCCGCCCACCGAATCCGCAGATCGACGCCGCCCTCGACGCCCACAGCTTCTACGCCGTCTATGACGAAGG
>CAXBBB010000748.1:0-1654 GCA_963973615.1 uncultured Rhodothermales bacterium
CGGTCACGACTTCGGTCGTCACGTCCGTGCTCTGCCTACGGGCGCGCGTCAGGATCCGCTGGACGAACGAGTTTTGGCCGAGCAGCAACAGCAGGCGCCGTAGTTCGGGCTGAAATAGGACGATGAGCGCGAGTACGAACACCTCGCTCAGCGAGCCGAAGAGCGCACGTAGGATCGTCAGATCGAGCGCCTGGACGATCAACTGCAGCACCAGCAAACCGCCCAGCCCAATCGCGATCTGAACGGCGATCGTCCCTCGTACCCAGCCGTATAGCTTGTAGAACAAGAACGCTACCAGAGCGATCTCGAACACGTCTTTCAGCTCGACGAGCGAGAGCAGCCATTCGAGAAGCGTCACGGGCGGGCGGAGAGTGAAAGGCTCAAGATACCGACGCGGTTAGTCTGTGCGCTCCCCCTTGACGGCGGCAAAGCCCCGAAGCGCCTCGACCGTTGCCCGCACGTCGTGAACCCGCACGACCGAAGCGCCCCATCGAACCGCTGCAACGGCCACACCGACCGATCCAAACAGCCGCTCGGAGGCAGGCGGCGGATCGCCCGGACGCAAGATTTGCCCAATCGAACTCTTACGCGATGCGCCGATCAAGACCGGGCACCCCGTTTGGGATGCGATGCGATCCGTATATGCGACGAGCCGCAGATTTTCCGCCGTCGTCTTTCCAAAGCCGAAGCCTGGATCGACCAGAACGCTGCCGACGCCTGCCACCTTCGCCGTTTGCACGGACTCGACCAGCGACTGGCTCACCTCGCCGACGACATCCGCGTACGCGTGCTGGTGCGGCATATCGCCCGGACCGCCCAGCGCATGCATCACGCAGACAGCGGCTCCAACGCGCGCCGCATACTCGGCGGACTGGGGTGAAAAGCGCAGTCCTGTCACATCGTTGACTAAGTGCACGCCCCGGTCGAGTGCTTCTCGGGCGATACGCGGCTTGTACGTGTCGACCGAAAACAGTGCATCAGGAAAGCGCGCTCGGATCGCCTCAATGACCGGCAGTACACGCGCTAACTCCTCCTCCTCGGCGACAGCGGCAGCTCCGTCTCCGTACGTCTTGCCGCGCGGCCGGGTGCTCTCGCCACCGATGTCCAGAATCGCTGCGCCTTCCGTAAGCATCGCGTCGGCCTGACGCAGCGCTCCATCGACCGTGTCGTAGCGCCCTCCATCGGCGAACGAATCCGGCGTGACGTTTAGAATGCCCATCACGTAGGCCCCGACATCGCGCAGCGCATCGGCCCGGCAGTCGAGCACGCGATCACGCAACTGAAGGACGAAAGGATCAGCAGCAGCCATAGTTCACATCGTGTAAAGCGGCGTAGGCTATGTCTCAGTCCACGAGATCCAGCGCTTCCAAGACGCCGACGACGGTAGCGTCTGTCGGTACGACGCGCGGACGAAACGGGACGGCAGCTTCGGAAGACGTGGCGATCAGAACGTAGTCGCCCGGCCCGGCGTCGCACGTGTCGAGGGCCGCGAATGCATGACCCGACGGCTTTTTGTGCTCGTCGAGTTTGCGTACGAGTAGGAGGCGCTGCCCGTCCAAATCGGGATGCTTGCGCGTCGCCCAGACGCTTCCGATGACGAGTCCGGCGATCACGCGTGCCCCTCCGCTACTTCGAGATTGTCGACTATGGCAAC
>CAXBBB010000749.1:0-1644 GCA_963973615.1 uncultured Rhodothermales bacterium
CGGCTTGAGCATTGTGGCGACGTTCACGCTGCTCGGACTGGTACTCGCGGCTGTCGTCGGGGCGGCTGGAGCGCAGGCGGTTGCCGCTAACCCGTGGGTCAACCTGTTCGTGGCGGGCGTTTTCGTGCTCTTCGGGCTGTCGCTGCTCGGCGTGTTCGAGTTGAAGTTGCCCGCTGTCGTCGTCAACGCGTCGGCGCGTGGCGAGCATCGGGGCGGTGTCGTCGGTGTGCTGTTCATGGGATTGACGCTGACGCTCGTGTCGTTTTCGTGCACCGTTCCATTCGTCGGCGGACTGCTCGCGGCAACGGTCGGCGGCGATTGGCTGCGTCCGGTCCTGGGCATGCTCGCGTTCTCGATCACGTTTGCGCTGCCGTTCGTGGCGTTTGCGTTGTTTCCGCGGGCACTGGCCCGGCTTCCGCGCTCCGGAGCCTGGATGAACACGATGAAGGTGACGCTGGGCTTCGTCGAACTCGTCGCCGCGCTCAAATTCCTGTCGAACGCCGACTTGGTCTGGGGCTGGGGCGTCATCACCCGTCCACTGTCGATCGCGATCTCGGCGGTCCTGCTTGCGCTGTGCGGACTGTTCCTACTCGGACTGATCGGCGTCGGCGAGGAGACGAAGCCAGCCTCTGTTGGAGCCGGGCGACTGCTGACGGCTTCGGCCTTTTTGGCCTCGGCGCTGTACCTGATTCCCGGACTGTGGGGCGCCAATCTGGGCTTGTTCGACGCCTATTTGCCCCCGCGTTCCGCCGCCGACTTCTCAGTCATCGCATCGGCAGCACCGGTTGGTGGGGCGTCTGCGCACGCCGATTGGCCGCGCGGTATGGACGGACTGCAAACCGCATCGGCCCAGGCCGCATCCGAAAGCCGGATGGTGTTCATCGACTTCACCGGCTACACCTGCACCAACTGCCGCGCGATGGAGTCGACCGTCTTCCCCCTGGCCGAGGTGCAAGCCGCGCTGTCCGCCTACGTCCCCGTCGCCCTCTACACCGACGCTGCGGGCGACGGACCCGCGATGAGCCGCTTTCAACTGGAGCAGACGGCAACTGTCGCGCTCCCGACCTACGCTATTTACGACCCGGCGACTGAGCGCGTCATCGCCCACACGAGCGGGATGCAGTCGGCCGAAGAGTTCGTCGCGTTTTTGGAGCGTCACGCAGGATAAGAGCTTGCGGCGCACCTGAAAGGCTGGCTCACGCGCTCGGCGAGGCGAGCTGTACTCTGCCTCTAACAGCCATGAGTTATGCCGCGCTTAGAACGGTACTCCGGAAAGTTGGAGTAGTCTCAGACCTGCCTCAGCCCGTGCGGCGTTCCCCTTTCTGGATACTGCCCCTGTAGGCTCCACTGATCTTCGCGCAATCGGAAGTAGAGATGAGCCATAACTTCAGAGCCCAAACCTATGAATGGTCCTGGTTAAGCAATGGGGCTTTTGCGGGCGCGTAACAGATGAGGTTCTGGTGCGCAAAGTGCGCCGACGGTGAGTCGCAACGTAGACGCCGTCGCCGATCAGCGCAAAAATGATCGGCCTTTGCGTCGCCTGCACCCTACTATACTATCATGGGCCGCTGAGCTTAGGGGGCTTGCCCTTCCGTAGGCAGTGCCCGACCGACGAAGCCGCGGCCCTCGCTGCCCTAGGCGACG
>CAXBBB010000750.1:0-1643 GCA_963973615.1 uncultured Rhodothermales bacterium
GTCGAAGCCGAATTCTTAGCCGCCGTCCGCGGCGCGGGCTACGCCGGACTCGATGACGTAACCGCCGTCGTCCTCGAAACCGACGGTTCGTTCAGCGTCATCGCCGACGGTGCCAACGACCAGCAGCTTGCTGCCCTTCGCAACGTGCCTGCGCTCTGAGCGGCTAGGGAGCCAGACGGTGCAGGCCGGCACGATTACCCTTCGTCTGTCAGCTATCAGCGGGGCAGGCGTCTCCGAAGTTGCGTGCGGTCTCGCAGCGCACGAACACGTCCATCGTAACCCGGCTGAGCGAGCCGAAGACGCCGACGCCCCCATCGACGCGGTCAAGCACGTTGGGAATCTCGCCGGGCGAGAGAGTCGTGCCGCCCTGCTGAACAGCCTGCGAGCGCAAGAAGTCGAACAGGTTGTCGTCGAGCGAACTGGCGGACACCTTGCTAGGGCCATAGAACGGAACAGCGATCCATGGCAGATCGATTAGCAGCGTACCGTCGACAGGGTTGAGGTCGTAGTTGGCCTCGTTATTCGGCGGCGACGAGCCGACGCGCACGTCTTCGGGACCGAGCGGATTGGGCTCGTCATCCTCCTGACTGTTAAAGATGGCGCGGAAGAACGGCGTCGCCAGGTCGATTGAGAGTCGATCGCGCTGCGTCTCGGTCGTGAAGATGAAGACGGCCTGCCGCGTCGGATACTCAGGACGCGTAAAGGTATACTCGATCTCCTCGGCTCCCCACGTGGCCTCGCTCGTCGACACCCCTCTGAGTTCGAAGGCTCCCGGCGTGAGCGTCACGCTCGATACGAGCGGCCGTCCAGGAGCGTCGATCTCGACGCGGTAGCGGCGAAGGGGCAGCACGCGGTGATCCGCATCGTCGGCGCGGTACGTGCCTGCCGAGATGGGATCACGCGAGAACGTGAACGCCTGCTCGACGGCGTCACCGCTCGGCGCAAGCAGCAGGACGCGGACATCGGCGTCGTTGATGGAAAGAGCCGTACGGTCGAACGGTTCACCAACGGGAGCCGTCGTAAACACGAAAACGGGCGAAAAGGGCGCACCCGTAAACTGGTACGACTCGACGACGACTTCTTCGTTGAAGTCGTTTTCGATCGTTCCGTCGCACGCGGCAAGGAGCAGGAGGATGAGGAGCGCGAAGTGACGCATCTGGGTCAGAAGTTGAGCGTGAGCGATACGTTGGGAATCGGCACCGGTATCTGGGTCACTTCGGTACGTTCGATGGTGTTGTCATCGGCGAAGTTGTTGAAGTAAAACCAGACGTTCTTGCGGTTATACGCATTGATGAGTTGCAACTGGAGCTCGTAGTCGGCAAAGCCAAAGAAGCGCCCTCTGCGCGTCGCCCCCAGGTCGAGTCGGTGGTAATCGGGTAGGCGGCTCGCGTTGTAATCGGTGCGCAGCGTGTTGATCGGAACGCTCGAAAACGGGTTTTCGGCCAGCCGGTACTGCGCCGTCGGCTCGGTATAGGCTTGGCCCGTCCCGTAGGTGAACACGCTCGTCAGACGCCAACTGCGGTTCACGTCGTACGAGACGACCACGTTGCCGTCGTTGCGCCGGTCGTACTTGGGGAAGAAGCGCGCGCCCGACTCTTCGTCCGGGCCGGGGAAACCCGGAAAGCCGCTGCGCTCGGTCAGGC
>CAXBBB010000751.1:0-1626 GCA_963973615.1 uncultured Rhodothermales bacterium
CGACGATGACATAGCTCTTGTCATCCCAACCGCTACCATCGCCTCGTCCGTCACCTCTGCCATCGCCATAACCATAGCCAGCACCACTACCACCACCATAGCCAGCATTTTTGCCGTCTCCGTAGCCACCTGGCAAATCCAGTACTGACAGGCGCTCACGAGCGAGAATCAACCGTTCTCCAGTTGCTCGCATTTCAGCCGTCACGTAGTCGACGTCTGAGCCGACCGCCATTGCCGTATTGCTCGGCGTCGTCCACGGCGTCGTCGTCCACATCAGCAGGAAGGTGTTGTCCTCCCCCGAGACTCTGGCCTTGACGTAGATCGACGGATCCTGCACCTCCTTGTACCCCAAGCTGACCTCGTGCGACGAGAGGACCGTGTTGTTGGCCGGGCTGTACCACTGAATCTTGTAGCCCTGATAGAGCAGCCCTTTGTCGAACAGGCGTTTGAGCAGGTGCCAGACGCTTTCGATGTACTCGTTCTCAAACGTGACGTATGGCGCGTCGAGGTCGACCCAGTAGCCCATGCGCTGCGTCAGATCGTCCCACAAGTGCTTGTACTTGAGGACAGACTTACGGCACTCGGCGTTGTACTTGGCGATGCCAAATTCCTCGACTTGGTGGCGCCCTTCGAGTCCGAGCGCCTTCTCGACCTCGATTTCGACCGGCAGACCGTGCGTGTCCCATCCGGCTTTGCGCTCGACGCGGTACCCCTTCAAGGTCGTATAGCGGCAAAACGTGTCTTTGACCGTGCGGCCCATCACGTGGTGAATGCCGGGACGCCCATTGGCCGTCGGCGGGCCTTCGTAGAACGCGAAACTCGGCGCCTCGGGGCGATCCATGCTGCGCTCGAAAATGCGGTTCGCGTTCCACCACGCGCGGAGTTCGTCCTCACGCGTTTGGGCGGAGCGGGTGTCGAGAGCGGAAAGTTGCGGGCGGTTGGAGTCAGCCATTCGGGATCGGTCGAGAGCGGCCCGAAAGATAACGAGTGGCTGTGCGAGGCATGTGGAGCGTCGTTATATATCGGCGCAACGAGAGCTCTTCGTCCTCACTTGCTGAGTGTCTCGAAACGCAAGCGCTCTTTTCAGACGAGAGGTACGCATCGTCCCTATCCTTGCATCTCACCATCCTCTTGCTCCATGAACCTGTGCCGCGTCGTCGGAACCGCTGTCGCTCCGCGCAAGGACGCGACGCTGCGTCCGGCCAAACTGCTCGCCGTGCGGACGCTGTCGGCGGACGGAAGCGTGAGCAGCGGCATCCAAGTGGCGCTCGATCCAGGGTTTGGCGCGGGCGTCGGCGATGCGGTTTTGATCGCAAAGGAAGGCGCAGTAAGCGAGCAACTCATGGGCGTGCCGACGCCTGCCAACGTCATCATCGTCGCTGTCGTAGAAGACTGGACGGTCGAGGAGTGACACAGAGTAGGAAAGATGTCAACTCTCCAAGAGTTGACATCTGTGTAAGCCTGAGCCTACCGCGCGACGATCACAGCCCTGCTCACGACTCCAGTTGGCGTGACGGCACGAACGAGGTAGAGTCCAGGCGCGTGCGGTGCGCTGTCCCATTCGGCGGTTTCGCTTGCAACGTCGAGCGAGGCGACGCGGCGGCCCGTCAGGTCGAACACATCGGC
>CAXBBB010000752.1:0-1625 GCA_963973615.1 uncultured Rhodothermales bacterium
GCCGGACACGGCCCGTTTCATCTACGAAGGCATCCTGGAAGAGAGGCCCAACTACGCGCCCGCTGTCGCCGGACTGGGACATGTCGCGCTCGTCAAAGGAGATCTGGACGAGGCCGAGTCGCTGTTGCTCGAAGCCTACGACCTGATGCCTAACGATGGCTTCCTCGAAGTGCTCGCCGAAGTGTACGCGATGCAAGGCGATGACCGCGCCGCCGACCGTACGCTCGACCGCGTCCACGAGGGACTCGAAGACGCACGCGGTATGGGCGAGATCGTGGACATGGAAGAGGCCGATTTCCTGCTCGACCGAGGACAAGAATTAGAGCGCTCGCTGCGGATGGCTAAGGAGCAGGTCGAGCGTCGCCCCGGCCACATGCATGCCAACGAGACCTACGCCTGGGCACTCCACCACAACGGACGCTCGGCGGAAGGAATCCCCTACATCGAACGCGCGATGCGTCTGAACACGGGCGACGCGATGGTCCACTGGCGTGCCGCTCAGATCTACCAGGGTGCAGGCAATATGTCGGAAGCCCAGCGCCACGCTAGAATCGCGCTCGACGGCAACCTGGGCGTCGAAAGTCCGACGGCAGCACGCGACGCTCAGGCGATGCTCGGGGCGTCGGTATGACGCGCTCGGTCTTTCTCACCCTCACCTCTTCGCACAAATGAAAGCAACACTCAAAGATGGATTTGTCGGTGGACTCATCGGCTCGCTAGCCGTCGCCGGTGCATTGGCAGCCCTCGCCCTCGCCGGCCTTATTCCTAAAGCGCCGTTCGTCGGCGCGTATCAGGCCGTTATGGGCGGCGGATGGGTAGGCGCGGCTGTCATCGGAACGGGGCTGTTCGTGCTCTTCGGTGCGCTCTGGGCGCTTCCGTTCGCTGCGCTCGTACCCAATCCGACGATTGGAAAAGGGATCGCGTTTGGTCTCCTTCCCACGCTCTGGAACTGGACGTTCGTCCCTGCTGTGCTGACGGACGGGCCCCTGTTCGGCGGGTTCTCAGCGATGGGCTTGATTATCCCGCTGGTAATGAATTGCCTGATTTGGGGCAGCATCGTGGGATGGTACTGCGCGCGCCACGCCCGCGCGGTCGTAGCGTAGGTTTTGCTCGTGTCCGGCCAACTCTACCAGTCCCACACCGTCGCTCCAGGTATCGCACGTCGCGTTATGGCGATGCCCAAGGTCGAAATCCACGTCCACCTCGAAGGGGCGACGGGGCCGGAGACGGTGTGGGATATGGCGCGTCGCAACGGGGTAGAACTGCCCGCGGATTCGCTTGAGGAGTGGCGTGACTTCTACGCGTTTCGCGATTTCGATCACTTCATCCGCGTCTATCTGCTCGCATCGTCAGCGATGCAGACGCCAGAGGATTACGAGCAGATGGTCGTCGACTTCGGCGCGCATCAGGCCCGTCAGAACATCCGCTATTCCGAAGCTTACTTCAGTCCGCAACTCCATCTGGGACGGGCACTGTCGGCGGATGAGATCATCCGAGCGTTGGAGCTTGGGGCCGCTCGAGCTGCAGCCGAGTCGAACACGCGCATCCGCTTCATCGCCGACATCGGGCGTGGCGTCGACGGGTATTTGGATTAGGTGCTGCCGTTTTCGTTGGCTGGACGTGAG
>CAXBBB010000753.1:0-1623 GCA_963973615.1 uncultured Rhodothermales bacterium
ACTGGCGGCGACGTTCTCCAACTACGGCAGCACGCGCGTGGACGTGTTCGCGCCGGGCGTCGACATCTATTCGACGCTTCCGGGCGATGCGTATGGCGACAATCAGGGTACGAGCATGGCGGCTCCCGTTGTTACCGGCGTCGTGGCGCTGGTGATGAGTCACTATCCGACGCTGACGGCCCAGCAGGTGCGGACTATCGTGCTCGAAACGGCGCGTCGGTATCCCCAAGCTGTCGTCCGGCCCGGCAGCGAAGACGATCTCGTACCCTTTGCCACGTTGTCTGTGACCGGCGCCGTCGTCGACGCAGCCGCAGCGCTCGAACGCGCGGCTCAAGTAGCGGCTTCCTCCAACTGATCTCAACTCGATTCGCTATGACGCGTGTTCTCCTCCTGGCCTTGCTCTGCACGCCATTACTCGCTTCGGCGCAGACACAGAATCTGGCTGGCTCGTTGTCCGACGGCGATCCTATGCGCGAATACGGTGGTCCCTACGACACCTTCACCGCCGATTTGCAGGCCGGGCAGCAGGTGACGGTTCGGATGGAGTCGGACGCGTTTGACACCTACTTAGTGCTGCGCGGACCTGATGGCATGGAGGAGTCCAACGACGACTTCGAGGGCACGAGCGTGTCGCAGATCGAAACCGTCGTCGCCAAGGCCGGGACGTATAGCGTGTGGGCCAGCTCGTTCGCCGAGAACGGGCGGGGTGATTACACGCTGACGATCACGCCAGGCAACGTCGCTCAGATCGAGATCATCGAAGGCCGCCTGGACCCTCGCGATGAGCAGCTTCCCAAAGGCGAATACGCAGACCGAATCGAGCGAGCGATCAGCGCCTCGTCGCCGTTTTCGGTCGAATTAGAGAGCTACGGATTCGACGGCTTCCTCGTCGTCCGCGCGCCCGACGGCCAGACGTGGCGCAACGACGACGAGGGTAGCACCTCGTCCTCGCGGTTGGCAAATCTCCCCGCGATGGCCGGAACGTGGACGATCTGGGCGACCTCACTCAACGCCGATGAAGTGGGCGCCTATGACTTGCGCATCCTAACATTCGACTGATGCGGTTGCCTCCTGCTTTAGCTGCAATCGTCGAGGAGTTTGCTGAACTAGACGCGAGTCGCGAAGCCCTACGGACGTTCGGCTGGCAGGTCGGTGCTGTTTTCTTGCTCATCGGAGGAGTTCTAGCGTGGCGCTGGGGCGAAGTCGGCATGCTGGTCGGGGTTCTACTCGGGCTGGGCGGCCTGCTACTCGTCGCCGGGGTGACGCTGCCGACCATGCTGCGGCCGATCTACAAGCTGTGGATGGGGCTGGCGCTGGTACTCGGCTTCATCATGTCGCACGTGCTTCTGGCCGTCGTCTTCTTCGCGCTGGTTACTCCCATCGGACTGATCATGCGCCTGTTTGGGCACGATCCGTTGGGTCGTCGTGTCGCTCCGCCGAACGGCACCTACTGGAAAGACCGCGAGGCCTACGATCCGCACGATAGGGAGCGTATGGAGCGATCCTTCTGACGCAGATTTTCAGATGGAGCCGAAGCTGTCGACTCTGCTGGCAGCTCTGACTCAGGATCATTTTCCAGAGTAAGGTAGAAACCCCCGCCTTCAGGCGGGCAGCTTTTAGCTA
>CAXBBB010000754.1:0-1623 GCA_963973615.1 uncultured Rhodothermales bacterium
CCGCGAGCCGATCTGGGAAGAAACGGTTGGCGTTGTGCGCGGCGACGAAGCGGTGGACGGGCAATCCGGCTTGCATGGCCATCACGCCGCCCGTCAGGTTACCCAGGTTGCCGGACGGCGTCACGAACACCGCCTCTTCTCCTCCCCTCTGCCTCAGGGCTTCGACGTAAAACAGCATCTGCGGCAGCAAGCGTCCGATGTTGATCGAGTTGGCGGACGACAGCGGCATACCGGACAGTTTCTCGTCGGCGAAGGCGGCTTTGACCATGCGCTGGCAGTCGTCGAACGTACCCGCGACGCGCAGGCTCGTCACGCCGTCGCGAGGCATCACGAGTTGCTGCTCCTGAACCGGGCTAACCTGTCCGTCGGGAAACAGAAGGACGACGCGAAAGCCGGGCAGTCCGGCGAATCCATCGGCGACGGCGCTCCCCGTATCGCCACTGGTGGCGACGAGGATCGTCAGTGGCTCGTCACTCGGATCGCGAAGTCGCGAGAGTAGGCGTGCCATCGTCCTCGCGCCGAAGTCTTTGAACGAATACGTCGGCCCGTGGAAGAGTTCGAGGATCGACAGGCCCGGTTCTACCTCAACGAGCGGAATCGGAAAGTCGAGCGCGCCACGAACGGCCCTCTCCCAATCGGACACATCTGCGCGCAGCCACGGATCTAGGACGGCGACAGCTAGGTCGACGAATGAATCGGCATCGCGCCACCTATTCGGAAGCGGCGGAATGCGTTGGGGTACGTAGAGGCCGCCATCTGCGGCAATACCGCGCATCAGTGCCGCGCTCAACGAAACGGCTGAGTCTGAGTCTGAGTCTGAGTCTGAGTCTGACGAACGCGTGCTGACGTAGAGAGTGGACATGGCGTGTGCTTCTGCGCGGACCTGGCAGGTCGTAGGCGACCTGCCAGGTCTCCGGTGGTGTTAATCGAGTGTTTGCGAGAGCGTCCGCGCGCCCTGGCTGCACGCACGGACTGCGTGAGCACCGGCCTCTATTCCTGCGTTGCGGCTCGCAGCTTGCATTTCACGCGCGACGTGTTGAGCGGATTGAGCATTGCGGCAGAGGGCGAAGAGCGTCGGCCCGGATCCGCTTAGGGCGCATCCGTAGGCTCCAGCGGCGAGCGCGGCCTGACGAACGGCGTCGTAGCACGGTACTAGGCGCGCGCGGAGCGGCTCGACGAGAGTGTCTTGCATGATGGCGTGTCCCGCAGCCTCGGCATCTCCCCTAGCCAGCGCGTCGAGCAGGAAGGCAAACTCGGCCGCGTTGCCGACTGCGCCGGACAGCGGTACCTGACCAGGCAACAGCGCTCTGGCATCGCGCGTCAGCACCTGGACACGCGGGACGACGAGAGCGACGTGCAACTCGCAGCCTACCGCTAGCTGGCGATACCGCGTCGGATCAGAGGGCGATACCAAGACGGCCCCGCCAAAGAGCGACGGAAGCACGTTGTCGCCGTGCCGCGCGCCACTCGCCATCGCCTCCCCCTCCAACACAGCGTCGACCAGTTCGGCCTTCTCACCCCGTTTCGGCACCAGGAGTTCGACCTTACGGCCCAGCTTGCCGCTCAGCGCCTCGGCCATCAGATCGGGGTCCTCGATCTCATTGCTGAGGATCAACTGCCGCG
>CAXBBB010000755.1:0-1615 GCA_963973615.1 uncultured Rhodothermales bacterium
GAGCCGGTCCCGCGGGTCATGCGCTCGAACGTGTCGACGCCGGGGGGCACGTAGCCAGCGGCGGCGGGGCGGGGCGTGACTTCGGCGGTGTTGCGGTCCGTCACGGTCGTGCCCGAGAGATAGTCCCGGTTGATGACGAACGTCGTCGCCGAGGGTGAGAGGCCGTCTACCTGTCCGTCGACGCCCAGTTTGACGCTACCGTCCGGGTTGGTCGGCACCAGCCCACGGTCGTAGGCGACCAGTGCGTAGTAGTACGTCTGCCCGTTGATCACGTCGGTGTCGACGTAGCTGTGCTGCAAGCCGGTGTCGCGTCCCAGGTTGAACTGCACGCCTTCGATGGCGACCGGATGCAAGCCCCGGATGCCGTTCTTCAGGTCGAACTGAGCCAGCGGCTTCTGGAGCAGCGCCGTCCCGTAGGCCGACGTGATCGTCTTGGATTCCTCGAAAAACGGCTCGGTCGATTTGAGGATCAGGTAGCCTTCGAAGTCGAACTCACGCAGAAACGGGTCGAACGAGCGCTCGGCGCGCGTGTCCCACGAGAGCGTCACCTGCCCGTCTCCGGCGACGGCGCGCATCGTCGGCTTGTCGGGCGGCCGCGCGAAGCGGTAGTTGGCGTTGTAGATCTGCTGGACCGTCTGCTTCTTGCGCGCCAGCGCCGAGGAGCCGATTTCTTGGGGCGTAGCGAAGTCTTTCTCGGCGAACAGCATCGCCATCGAAAAGCGTTCGGTCTGTCCGGCGGCGAGCGGAAACGGGCCGGACGAGAAGTACATCCCCAGGTTGCGTCCGCCTTCGAGCGAGATGTCGTCGAGCGGCGGTAGGGCGCGCGAGAGCACGCGGTAATTTTCCTCGTCGTCGATCAGTTCGTAGGTGTGCACGTCGAAGATCGAG
The DNA here is from genome assembly GCA_963973615.1 of uncultured Rhodothermales bacterium. Classification (GTDB taxonomy): domain Bacteria; phylum Bacteroidota; class Rhodothermia; order Rhodothermales; family BA12; genus CAXBBB01. Next base: position 889 of record CAXBBB010000755.1, read on the forward strand.
AATCCCGTTAGGCCGATCTGGTCGGATTCGTCCTTGTCGAGCGCATCGAAGTTGGGTTCTCCGTCGGTGGGCATGCCGTCGGCTTCGCCTTGGTCGGGGCCGGGATAGTTGGGGGCTTGCGGCCCGAGTCCGTCGGCTCCCACGTCGTCGCCGATGCCCTCTCCGGCATCCCAGCGTCCGTTCTCGTTGGCATCTTGGAACGGCGTCCACGACAGGTTTTCGTCGCCGGTCCACCACACGCCTGCCTGGGCGGCGGGGCGATCGGCGAGTCCGCCGTAAAACGCTTCGAACTTGGCCACGTCGTAGCGCGCGCGTGCCGCCGCGACGATGGCGTCCAGCCCAACAATTTTCTCGCCCGGACCGCTGTTACGCTTCTCGTCGACGATGCCGTCGTCGTCATCGTCCTCGCCGTTGACCGAGTTGCCGGGGCTTTCGAGAAACGCGTAGCCTGCTGCGCCGACCGGTCCCCAGTTGCCGGGCGATCCGACGCCGTCTCCGTCCCACGCAAACGCCAGGTCGAGGGCCGTGTTGTAGGCGCCTTCGTCGTCGCCGCTGTCGTCCGTTCCGCCGACGCCCCAGTCGATGTACTGGGCGAAGTAGATGTCGTCATAGTCGACTTCGCACTCGTTGGTGATCTCATAGACCCAGAAGATCACGTCTTGAGCGAGCGGGTGATTCCACTGAAAGCCACGCGCGGCGACTTCGAGCCCCAATCCGCCGCGCTCGG
>CAXBBB010000756.1:0-1611 GCA_963973615.1 uncultured Rhodothermales bacterium
CACGCCGATTCCTCGTTTCCCGCACGTGAGTCACCGTGCCGTGTCCGCTGCCGGACAGCCGCCGTGCGCCGGTGGACGATTCGGGGCCTTTTGACCTATTGTCCGCCGCGGATCTGGCAGGTCACAGGCGACCTGCCAGATCTCCCTCGCTATTCGTCGCGCAGGACGTCGGCGGGATTGGTCGTTGCAGCGCGCCACGTCGGGTAGGCGATGGCGAGCAAGGCCGTCGTCAGCGCAATCGCGCCCGCTGCGATCAGGACGAGCGGCGAGAGGGCAACCCGCTCGGCGAATCCGCCCAGCCACCAGTTCGACGCCAGCCACGCAATCGGAGCGCCGATGACGAAGCCTCCGGCGACCAACCACGCAAAGCGTCCGGCGAGCAGCGCCGCTACGCCTGCGGCTGTCGCACCGAGCGCCTTGCGGATGCCGATCTCGCGCGTGCGCTGCTGAACCGTGAACGTGGCGATGCCGACCAGTCCCAGGCACGACAACGCGACGGCGAGCAGCGAGAAGGCGCCGAACATCCGCATCAGCCGCTGATCGGCGGTGTAGAGCGCGGCGAAGCGGTCGTCGAGGAACGTTACGTCGGCTGCCGTGCCGGGGCCGAACACTTCCCACTCGGCGGCGATGGCGTCGAGGGCTTCCTCGGCTTGGTCGGCCTGGAAGCGGACGTAGGTATACTCCGTCGACACAGGCGCGAGCAGGACGAGCGGTAAAATCTCCTCTCGCGCTGACATGTAGCGAAAGTCCGACACCACACCGACGACCGTGGTGTTTGGACTGAAGCGTGAGAAGGTCTTTCCAATCGGGTTTTCCCAGCCCCATTCGCGGGCCGCCGTTTCGTTGATCAGAACGGCGAATCGGTCGTCGAAGCCTACATCTGCTGGAGGAAGTAGTTCGCCTTCGAGCAGTTCGAGGCCCAGCGCAGCTACCAACTCGCGGCTGGCGGACAGCGTCACCACGGTCGGCGGCTCTTCGTTCTCGAACCCCTCAGGTATGAGCATTATTCCTTGAGTGTCCGTCATCGGAAGCGCGCTTCCGGCCAAGGCCACTTCGACGACCGACGGATGAGAGCGGAGTGCGTCGCGAAAGGCGGCGAAGCCCCGTCGGTTAGGCCCGCCGCCCGAGCGCAGGATCGCGACCTGCTCGCTGTCGACCCCCAGCCGCTGCTGCTGCACAAACGACATCTGCTGATTCAAGACGAACGTGCTTCCGACGAGCGCGACGACGCACGCAAACTGAAACGCGACCAGCCCACTGCTCACCCAGCGCGATTGCGCGCTCGCCCGTCCGCCTAGCGACGCGACGGGCTGCAACCGGCTCAGGTAGAGCGCCGGATACAGCCCCGCCAGGACCCCGACGACTACAAATGCCGCCAGTGCGATGAGCACGACGCTGGGCGACACGTTAGCCAGCGACAGCGCTTTACCCGTCACCTGGTTGAGCAGCCCCAGTCCGGCCCACGTCAGAAGGGCGGCGGGTATGAGAGCCAGTAGCGCCGTTCCGAGCGACTCGGTGATCAGTTGCCGCGCCAGTTGCCATCGCCCTGCGCCGACGGCTTTGCGCATCCCGATCTCGCGCATCCGGCTCGCCGCTCGGGCCGTCGCCAGC
>CAXBBB010000757.1:0-1607 GCA_963973615.1 uncultured Rhodothermales bacterium
CCTGAGCGAGGAGCACGCGTGGTGCGACGTACCCGGTGCGGCGACTGTCGAAGTCGGCGACCGTGTCCGCATCGTGCCCAACCACGCCTGCGTGACCGTCGCCCAACGCGACCACATGTACCTCGTGGACTCCCAAGATCAAATCGTCGAGACGATCACGGTCGACGCACGCGATGGCGTCCTCTAATCTTCCTGGTCGCCCCGCTCGGCTTTCGGGCGATCACCGATGGCGCCCGTGGGACGGTGGCACGTGGCAAGACACGTCGATCCGGTTCGAGACACCCGGTCTGCCCGAAGCGGGCATCTTCGAGGAGACGCGCAGCATCGGCGGCGTGGCGACGCGCGTCCGGTTCAGCCCAGGGACCGGGCCGACTCTGGTGCTCCTACCCGGCTCGATGCTGGACTCGTCGCTGCTGACGTGGAAGCACACGCTCGAGGGGCTGCCTGCTGACGTGCGCTGCATCGTTCCCGATCTGCCCGGCTACGGACGCAGCGCGTTCCCCACCGGCGCGGACTGCTCGACCGGATACTACGCACGCTGGCTAGCCCAACTGGCCGACGCGTACCAACTCGGTACGTTCGCACTCGGCGGATCGTCGATGAGCGCCGCCGTCGCTCTGACCTACGCGCTCGACTACCCCGAGCAGCTGACGCACCTGATCCTCGCTGGAGCCTACGGTATGGCCCCCCGCCTACCGCTGCACCCACTCGTCCGGGGGTTGGCTCACGTGCCAAACGTCGGAGCATTGACGCGCACGCTGTTGACGCGCGTTCCGCTCACGCTCCGCCTGGGACTGCACGCGTCGACGGTCTCGCTCGACGTGTCCGACGAGATGGTCGACGACGCAGCAGTCGGACTCGCGATGCCGCGCGCGCTCGACGCGTTCGCCCGTTGGCTACGGCTCGAAATGCAGTCGGACCGCATTTCCAGCTACCTCGCACCGCGCCTACCCGAACTCGCCGTACCGACACTCGTCATCCATGGATCGCGGGACCCCCTGATACCGGCATCGGCTGCCGAACGCGGCGCGGCGGCTATCCTTGATGGGCGACTACTACTCATCGATGGTGCTGGACATCTGGCGCCGCGCGAACGCCCCGACCTAGTTAGCGAAGCGCTGCACTCGTTTCTGGGGTACGACCTGGGAGGATGAAAATGGGCGACACAAGTACCCCTGCTATCGGTTGAGTTGATTCATCTATCCGCCTCGCCATGTCCGACTCATTGCCCATCGTTCGCTATACGATTCCCGTCCACACCTTCCAGGTCGACTTCGGCGGCGTGGTGTCGAATACCGTCTACGTGCAGTGGATGGAGATCGGCCGCAACGAGTTACTCAACGCCATCGGAATGCCGATCGACGAAGCGTGGGAAACGGGCATTGTGCCGGTTCTGGTGCACACGACGATCGACTACAAGCGTCCGTTTCGCTTGGCCGAAACGGTCCATGCACAGGTGTGGATCAGCGAGTTGCGCAACACGTCGGCCGTGATGCAGCATCGATTCTTTAATGCAGACGGTCAGTTGTGCGCGACGGGACATCAGGTCGGCCTGTTCGTCGACCGCCACACGATGAAGCCGCACCGCCTCGACGCAGATCAGCGGG
>CAXBBB010000758.1:0-1605 GCA_963973615.1 uncultured Rhodothermales bacterium
TGACGACGGTGTACGTGCCCGCCTCCAGATTCGTGATCGTGTAGTAGCCACTCGTGTTGGTGGCCGCGCCGCGTGAAGAGCCTTCGAGCCGAACCGTAGCACCGAGCAGCGTTTCGCCGGCCTGCGCATCGCGCACGTAGCCAGAGATCGACGCGCGTTGTTGAGCCGATGCATCGGGGATGAGCAACGCACAGGCGGCCAAGAAGAGAGCGAACGAACGGCGAGCCATGCGAGGTCGGGCAAAGGAATACGCAGCGAACGGTCCACGCTGCTGAAGGTCCGACGGAGGACGAAACGCCTGCCTCAAAGTCGATAGCCGTTCAACGCTCGCTCAGACAGGATGTGACGCCGTTCGTCCAAATGCACGGGCGCTTCACTGGGCGCGGCAACAAGCAGAAGCTATCGAACCCGAAAGCACAATATTCCGTACTCCCGCCCCCGACGGACGGTATGCCGTCTTTAGCCTCTCGTTTTATTTGCCCCGGCTCCTGCTGGCTACTCCCCCGTTCCTATCGCGTATTCGCTACGCCATTATCCCGCAAACGATCTGATTCTCGTCCACCTCTCCGGCCACGTCGATGGGGATCAGTTGGAAGCAGCGCTGCTCGCTCAGGCACGAACGATGAAAATGGTCGGCACGGTGGGCGTGTGGGACGTACTTGAGGTAGACCACCTCGACCTGCCGCCCGGCGCGTTCGAGCATCTGATTTCCTCCTTCTCTCGCGCCGTCCGGCTCCGACGCCCTGGCGCCCAGGCCATCGTGGCAACCGACGTCGTTTCGCGCTCCATCGCCCATCTGATCCGCCGCCGCGCGCGCCGGTTCGGCATGCACGTCGAGGTCGTGTCGACGATCAAGGAAGCCTGCCGGATACTCCATCGCTCCCAGCAGGCAATTCCCGACCCCACCCAGGCTATCCGCGCGGTCTCAGGGGGCGCATCATGACCTCGGAGATCAGGTAGTTGTCCGGGGCTCGGAGCACGTGAACGAGCGTGTCCGCGATATCTTCGGGGCGCATCGGGTTGGATGATCCACTCGTGCCCGCTGACGCCGCAAAGTCGGTCGCGATAGAGCCGGGATAGAGGCACGTCACCTTGATGCCGTCGTCGCGAACTTCCTTCATCAGCGCTTCGGAGAACCCACGCAGCCCAAACTTGGTCGTGTTGTACGCGCTCAGATTGGCGGTACCGACCAGCCCGGCGACGCTCGCCACGTTGACGACGTGCCCGCCAAACCCGCTCGCTTCGTTCTGTGCCTTCATCGGTCCGAGCGCACGCCGCGTGCAGAGAAAGACCCCGCGCAGGTTGGTCTCCATCTGTAAGTCCCACTCGCCTAGGCCAACGGCCTCATCATTGTCGGCGTTGACCGGCCCGAAGCGACCCAGCCCTGCGTTGTTGACAAGCACGTCGAGTCGGTCGGCCTGATCGGCGACGGTATCGCGGGTGACGCCGTATTCCTCGGCGAGGATCAGGGCGTTCAGGGTCCAGCGGACCACCCGGGTCCAGTGGGGATCATCCCGACGGACGATGGGGCCCAGCGGTTCCTTGGAAATCACATCGGGCAGGATGGCGTGCTGCTCGGGATTGGACAGGGTGGTACGGGCGGCG
>CAXBBB010000759.1:0-1604 GCA_963973615.1 uncultured Rhodothermales bacterium
GGTCGTCTCCGACGCGACGCCTGCCGACTCGTTCGTCTGCATTAAGCAGGCCGCTCGCGACCTAGCTGAGCACAACGGGTTTGCGCACGTCACCGTCGAAGTCGAGTTCGAGCGGGAGAAATGCGGTATGCGGCACGACTCGGAATAAGCGATCCGCCTTCGCCTACCGTTTCCGGCTCTCCATCAAGGCGACGCGTCGTTTTCGGTCTGCGAGGCGCTTTAACTCAATGCGTCCGTGCCAGTGGATCCAGCCCATGAGCAACCCACCGGCGAAGTTAATGGCGAACATCACGAGCAGGTAGAGCAGTCCCTCGAACTCGCCTCCGGTAGACCAGTCGATCAAAGAGGTAAGCGCGACCATGACAGCGGTCCACACTAGCGCAACCCGCAGCACGTGCGAGGTTCTGGATGAGAGCATATCAAAGAAGGGCATCGGGAGCGAGGAGAATCGCTGGCTAAACTACGGTTGTCGTTTATGCTGTTTCGCTCGTTCGAAGCGAATGAGTGCGGAGGGAGCCATGCGGCGAGGTGAAAGACCGTGAAGCGCACGCGGTTTCGGGCAAACGGACCGTTCGTACCGGAACCGCTGCGCCCGTTTCCGTTAGCGCCCCTCTATGCCTGGTACTCACACCCTCGCTCGCCCGCTACTCTCGCCGTTTCGGGCGTTGGGGCGCTATGCAATGCTGCTGTGGCGCGCGTTTGCGACGGTCGATATTCGGGTGCTACGGCGCAATCTGGCCGAGCAATGTGTCGGGTTGGGCTTTGCATCGCTGCCCATCGTCGTGCTCGCGGCGGGTTTCTCGGGCGCCGTCACGACGGTTCAGGCGGCGTACCAACTCGTGTCGCCGTTCATCCCGCCGAGCATCATCGGCGCCATCGTCGCCCCGTCGATCATCCTCGAACTGGGGGCCGTCATCACGGCGTTTCTGCTGGCCGGTCGCGTCGGTGCGCGGATTGCGGCGGAGTTGGGGACGATGCGCGTCAGCGAGCAGGTCGACGCGCTGGAAGCGATGGGGCTGAGTGCGGCAAGCTACCTGGTGGCGCCGCGCGTGCTGGCGGGTGTGATCATGGTGCCGGTGTTGTACGTGGCGGCCTGCGTCGTCGGCATCGGCGCGGCGATCTTTGTCGGCGAGGTCACCGGCGCGGTCACGACGGGCGAGTTCGTGCTGGGCGCGCGCGACTTTTTCCGCCCGTTCGACGCCGTCTTCGGGCTGATTAAGGCGGTTTCGTTCGGCTTCATTATCACGTCTGTCGCCTGCTACAAAGGCTTTTACACGCGCGGCGGCGCCGAAGGTGTGGGCCGTGCGACGACCCAGGCGGCGGTGACGGCATGCGTCTACATCCTGTTCGCGGACTTACTCCTAGCCGTCTTGTTGCTGTGACGAAATTCGATATCTGCTGCCGCACAAATGACAGATCAGCGCTGTGCCCTCAATGGGACGGCCTGAGGCGGTCCGGCGTCTCGGGCGCGGAGCGAAAGAGCGTCAAGAAATCGTCCTGTTTGAGTGAACGAAGAGAACGAGTTTGGACGATTTCAGCGAGTGCGTGCAGCGTCAGCCGGAGCGACGTAAGCCTTGACTTTTTGGTCCTTTTGTGTCAAGACA
>CAXBBB010000760.1:0-1597 GCA_963973615.1 uncultured Rhodothermales bacterium
CGCCCTGACGTCGATCTCGGTCTACGGCGTCACGCTGGCCGGATGGAGCAGCAACTCCAAGTTCTCGCTGCTGGGCGGATTGCGCTCGTCGGCTCAGATGATCTCGTACGAACTGGTGATGGGCCTGGCCGTGGTGACGGTCGTGCTGATGACCGGGTCGATGCGGCTCGTCGACATCGTCGAGCACCAGTCGTCGGGCGCTGCCATTTTGGGCTGGAATATCTTCCGCGCGCCCGTCGCCGGGATTCTGTTTATCGTGACGGCGTTCGCCGAAACGAACCGCGCCCCGTTCGACCTTCCCGAGGCCGAGCAAGAACTCGTCGGTGGCTACCACACCGAGTACAGCGGCATGAAGTTCGGGATGTTCTTTTTGGCCGAGTACGTCAACTTCTTCATCGCCTCGTTCCTGATCGTGACGCTGTTCTTCGGCGGCTACCTGATCCCGTTCGAGCCGTTCTTCGCCGATGCCCTCCACCCGATCCTGCTCGGCGCGCTCCAGATCATCACGCTGATCCTCAAAGCGGCGTTCTTCGCGTTCCTGTTCATCTGGGTCCGCTGGACGCTTCCGCGCTTCAAGTACGACCAGTTGATGCGGCTGGGCTGGCAGGCGCTGTTGCCCATCGCCATCGCCAACGTCGTGCTCTACGCCATCGCGATCATCGTCATCGAGTCGATCTGGTAAGCATCCACCGGCTGGTGCATCACAAGGCCCATCAGGTTTCCACAGCCTGATGGGCCTTTGTCGTTAACGCCAATCGGGTGGCCTTGACTGCATCGGCGTTTTTCGACCGACTCAGTCGGGTCCGGACGGATCGCCACGCGCTTCGGCCCGTCTAATCCTGCATCCCTCTCGACGATTTACGCTTGACTATGCCCTCTCCCGCCGACTACGCCCGCACCCACGCCGACCGCTTCGAATCCGACCTGTTCGAGTTGCTCCGCATCCCCTCGGTCTCCGCCGACTCCGCCCACGACGACGACACGCGTCGTTGCTGCAACACGCTCGCTGACCACATCAGGGGCTTCGGCGTCGATCAGGTCGAAGTCGTCGAAACGGGCGGTCATCCCGCCGTCCTCGCCTCGCACGGATCCGATCCCGACAAGCCGACCGTCCTCATCTACGGCCACTACGACGTGCAGCCGCCCGACCCGATGGAGTTGTGGGACACGCCGCCGTTCGAGCCGACGGTCAAAGACGGACACGTGTTCGCGCGCGGAGCCAACGACGACAAAGGCCAGATGATGATGCACGTCAAAGCGGTCGAGAGCTTCCTGAAGAGCGGCACCGAGTTGCCCGTCAACCTCAAACTGCTGATCGAAGGCGAAGAGGAAGTCGGCTCCAAGCACCTGACCGACCTGCTCACCAAACACAAAGAACGCCTGGCAGCAGACGTCGTCCTCGTGTCGGATACCGCGATGTTCGCCCGCGGCGTTCCGTCGATCACGAGCGGGCTGCGCGGATTGGCCTACATCGAAGTCCACGTCGAAGGCCCGACGCGCGACCTGCACAGCGGCGTCTTCGGCGGCGGCGTTCACAACCCGCTCAATGCCCTGTGCGAACTCGTCGCCCAGTTACACGACGACGACGGTCGCATTA
>CAXBBB010000761.1:0-1593 GCA_963973615.1 uncultured Rhodothermales bacterium
ACCCCGTGCTGGAGAGCAACCTCACGCGGCGTGTGGACTTTGCGCTGTTCATGGTGGAGGCGCTAACGGACGACACGCTCGTTCACGAGGCCCCGGCCATCGTGGGGTGCCAGTCTCCCTCGGCTCTGGCGCATAGCGGAAACTGAGTAGTCGTGGGGCACCGTAGAGGCGGTCGATTTACTTCCCTGTCACACGGCTTTGACCCTCTGAGCTCCCTTCTGCCGCTCGTACTCGGCCACCTTTGCCTCGACTCGGTCCAGGCGCAGAAGAGGCTCGCGAGACGATGCCTCCTATAGTCGTTGCCGAGCGATGTCCCCTACGCTCCTGATCGCAGGAGAGTACGCTCCTGAGCCGATAGTACGCGACCGTTCCGGTGGCTGATGCTCGGCCTGTCAGAGCCTCGAAGGGCAAGGACACGACGGCCCCGATCCAGCCCCCGCAGGTCCCGTCGAAAGGGTGGGCCTTCAGTCCGATGGGGTCTAGCCGAGCACGTTCAGCATCGGGCCTGTTACCTGGCGCTCCTACCATTTCGGCGTAACCCGCGGCGCGCGCCGACGTAGGGAACGAGCGTCCTCACGCTGTCCGATCGGCAGCGTACCGTTTGCTACGAACTACCGCCAGCGGTTGTTACCCCTATCCAGGTGAGCCGAAACGTGATATACACCCTCACTTTATGACACGGTTTATCCTGTGTGTCTTGGTCACTCTCGCTTCTTCCTGGGCGCCTGCCCACGCGCAACGCACCGTGGCCATTAGCCTCGATGACCTCCCGTACGTAGGGCAATCCCTGGAAGAAGCCCGGTATGCCACTCCGCTTCTTCTCGACGCGCTCGCGGCACACGAGGTCTCCGCAGACGTGTTCATCGAAGGCCGCCGGGTAGAAGTCGATGGGGAAGTAGAAGCTCGCCGAGACCTCCTCCGGCAGTGGCGCAATGCCGGGCATGCTCTCCACAACCATGGGTATAGTCATCTCCACTATAGCAAGACCGAAATACCGGAGTACCTCACCGACGTTGAGCGAGGCTATACCATCGTAGCAGATCTGCTCTCTGAAGCCCCGTCGTTCGGGCGCGTTCACTTCTTTCGGCCTCCGTTCAATGATCTAGGGGAGAGCGCCACGACGCGAGCAGCCCTGGTCGAATCGCTCGACGAGCGGGGCGTCCGACTCGCTCCTTTCACGGTTGAGCACAGCGACTGGATGTTCAACGCTGCATACGAAGAGGCGCTGGCGCGAGGGGACTCAGCATTGGTCCGTCGTGTCGGTCAGGCCTATCTGGCCCAATTGGACACCGCCTTCGCCTTTGCTGAACGACTCTCCACCGAGACGTTCGGCCGTGAGATCCCACAGGTGTTTCTCCTCCACGCAAACCGACTCAACGCCGACCATCTTGATGCGATGCTTGAGCGGTTGAGTAGCCGGGGATATGGGTTCGTTTCGATGGAGGAGGCCATGGCGGACCCAGCGTACGATACCCCTGACGAGTATCGGGCGAAGTGGGGAGTCTCATGGCTTCACCGGTGGCGGGTAGGTCTTGGCCTGCCAAACCTCCTCCGCGAAGAGCCCGAGCCCCCGACCTGGCTGATCGAGCCTGG
>CAXBBB010000762.1:0-1590 GCA_963973615.1 uncultured Rhodothermales bacterium
CCGCCGCTACGCTATCCGGTCGCACGCTGGCAGACAGCGGCAGGCGCGACCGTCTTGGCAACGACCAACGAGCGCGGCGTGACGCTGAACAATCCGATGATGGCGGCGCGGCGCGTCGGGCGGGCACGTTCGTTCGTGCTCGTCGGCGGCGGCGTGTGGCGCTGGCGGACGCTACCCGAAGCCCTCGCCCAATCCGACGCGTTCTGGCCTGCCTTCGTCTCCAACGTCGTGCGCTGGGTGTCGGCGGACGAAGATGGGCAAGCGCTGCGCATCCGTCCGACCGAATCCGTCTTTGGCGCAGGCGAGCCGGTCGTCTTGCAGGGCACGTTGTACGATGAGAGCCGACAGCCCGTGACGGGCGCTCAGGTGTCGGTCGACGTGGCGACGCCGTCGGGCGAGACGCTTCCGTTGACCCTGCAAAGCCTGGGCGCTGGGCGATACGGACTCGACGCAGGAACGCTTCCCGAAGGCACGTACCGGTTCTCGGCAACGGCTACGCGCGAAGGCGCGGATATTGGAGAAGATGCCGGATCGTTCGTCGTCGGCCCGGTCGACGCCGAGTTCGCCGACGTCACTGCCGACCTGCCGCTGCTGCAACAAGTCGCCGCCCGAACCGGAGGACGTGCTGTTCCCTCGGACCAGTTGCCCGCTCTCGCTGCCGAGCTTGCCCCCCTGCTCCAGCCCACGCTCGTCCCTACGACCATCGACGACCCGCTGTGGGACGCGTGGCCCCTTCTCGTGCTCATCGTCGTACTGCTCACCGCCGAGTGGGTAATGCGCAAGCGAGCCGGACTGGTGTGACGAGTGCTCCAGGGCTCTGCCCGCAGGCATCTTGTGGCACGCGAACAATGGACGCCCCGTGCAGACGACGCATAGCCTCAGCGAAGAGCACGCAACAGGGCACGAGAGCACCTCGGCATGAGCGTTCAACAGGAAACCCGTACGTCCTGACGCGTATCCCTGTGTTTCCATCCTGCCGTTCCACCCGTCCATGACGCCCTCGACCGACACCGCTCCCACCGACACGATGCGCGAGTTGAGCGCTTTCACTGACGAGACGACGGGCATTCCCTTTCATCCGCTCGTCCGGTTCGCAGAGCCGCTGTTCGACGCGTACGAAGTCGATTCGGAACGAGCCGTCGCGCTCGCGGAGGGCGACATGGAAGACGAAGCGCCAGACGAACTGGTGCTTGTACTCGAAACGGCCCGCTTGCTGTGGACGGCGTTCGGTCTGCCTGAGGCACAGGCACGCAGCGCTTTCGCCGACGTGCAAGCGATGATGATGCCCGGCGAGCACGACGAGCAGGACACGGCCATGCTGCACCTGCTGCTGGCCCGACTGGAAGAGCGCTGGCACGATCTGGGAGGTCCCACTCTCTCGACGGACGCCGAGCCGATGCCGTTCGATGCGCTGGCCGCCCGCTACCGGAAGCTATTTCCACCCCAGACCGACGCGCCTGCCGTCGGAGCGAGCGCCGAAGACTTGGCCCTGTTCGCCCGGCCGCTACTCGACGCGCCAGAAGTGGCCGACGACCTCGACCTGCTGGATCAGCGCATGGAACTGGCACAGGGGTTGTTCGACTTAGCGCG
>CAXBBB010000763.1:0-1581 GCA_963973615.1 uncultured Rhodothermales bacterium
CCCTCGTCGAGACGATTTCGGGTAGCCTCAGATCGAACCCCAGTCTGCGGGTCGTCAGAGGCATTTACAGCGGCCTCCAGGCCCAGCTCGACGCGCGCGAGGACCCGTCGACCCACCTCTTTGGCAGAGACTTCAACGCAGAGCACACGTGGCCGCAGTCGATGGGCGCTGACGAGGAGCCGCAGCGCTCGGACATGCACATCCTCTACCCGGCCCGCGCTAGCGTCAACAGCGCGAGAAGCAACCTGCCCTACGGCGACGTGCCCGCGTCAGAGGCGCAGGCCTGGTACCAGGACAACACGACGACGAGCCAGGCGCCAGCGGACCAGCAGGGCAGGTGGTCGCGTCTGGGTAATGGCCGCTTCGAGCCGCGCGACAACGTGAAGGGAGACATCGCGCGGGCGCTGTTCTACTTCTGGACCGTCTATCCGGCGGCGGCGGACCAGGCGTTCTTCGATGGGCAACTCGAAACGCTGCTCCGCTGGAACGAGAGCGACTCGCCCAGTGGCGAGGAGATCGCCCGCTCGGCTCGCATTCAGCACTACCAGGGCAACGTCAACCCGTTCGTGCTCGACCCGACGCTTATGAGCCGGATCCAGGTCACCGGCGTCGCCGCCAGCGATCCCGCTTCTGCGCTGGTGCTGAGCCTGGATATCTATCCCAACCCGGCGAAGGGCGCGGCTAGCGCGGCGCTGAAACTGCCGAAAGCGGGCCGGGTCAGCGTCGAGGTCTACGACATGCTCGGGCGCCGGGTGCTGGTGCCGCATGCCGGATTCCTGCCGTCAGGGAGCCATACGCTCGGCATCGACGCGTCGGACTTTGCGCGTGGGCACTACGTCGTGCGCGTCACGACGGAAGCGGGAGGCGCTGCCACTGGCCGGTTAGTCGTGATCGACTGAGCAAGGCCCTCGCTGCTCATCTGAGAGCTCTGCCCGAGCGGAAACGCCGCCTGTCAAGGCCACGCGGTGCCTGCCCGCCAGCATCGCCGCGTGGTGTGATGCTGCACGAGCGCCTTGGCGTAGGCTTTTATTGGAACGATGAGCTCGTAACAAAAGAACTCGAAGTGCGCACATATATCGCTCATCTATCTTGGGCGCTCGCCAATCCTTCGACCCATGCTCCGCGCCTTCTATGCCCAGCCCGTCCGGCGGGGCGCTCCCGTCCTCATCCCGCTCTTCGCGATGCGCGTGCGGGGCGGCTTTCCCTCGCCTGCCGAGGAGTACGAGCAGACGCGCGTCGACCTGAATGAGTTGTTCGTACCCAACGGAGCGGCGTCCTATCTGCTTACGGTCGAGGGATCGTCTGTTTCGGGCTTCGGGGTGCGCGAGGGCGATACGGTCGTGGTGGACGCGAGCATCGAGGCGCAGAGCGGGGATCTAGTGATCGCGCGCGTCGACAACGAGCTAACGGTAAAGCGGCTGAGGGTGAGCGGGTACGGGCGCTCGCGAGAGGTCGTACTCGAGGCCGATGGATCGCATCCCAACATCGTCGTGGATGGCGAGATGGAGCTGGTGATTTTGGGCGTGTTGCGGGCTTCGATCACGTCGCTATGTCGCCGGTAGAGCGGGCTCAGCCGGGCGC
>CAXBBB010000764.1:0-1580 GCA_963973615.1 uncultured Rhodothermales bacterium
CGTACGCGGCGAGGCGAGCGTCTACGCCAACAGCATCGACGACTACCTGCTGCTGCTGCCTCAGCAGCGCGTCGTGACGACCGTGCGCGGCGTCTTCCCGGCGTTTGAGCACGAGCAGACCGATGCCGTCCTGATCGGCGCCGATGGTGGGTTGGAAGTCGACGTGTCGCGCGTGACGCTGGGCGGCGCGTTCGCGCTCCTGCGCGGAACCGACCGAGGCCGCGATCAACCGCTGTTCGAGATGCCGTCCGACCGCGTGCGCCTGTCCGCCGGATATGCACTGCCGGACCTGTCGGTCCTGCGCGGTCCATCGGCGACGATTGAGGTGACGCACGTCTTCCGTCAGGATCGCTTTCCTACGACGCTCGACGAGACCGGTGCGGTCGTTTCATTGGGCTATGCCGATCCGCCGCCCGCCTACACCCTCTGGTCAGCCCGCGTGCAAACCGACGTGGCACTAGGCGGCAGCCGCCCAGCCCGCGTCAGCCTGGGTGTCGACAACCTGTTCGACACGGCCTACCGCGACGTGCTGAGCCGCTACCGCCTGTTCGCGCACGACACGGGCCGCAACGTCACCCTGCGCATCGACGTGCCGCTCGGACGGGGCGACCACCACGACTGACGCCGAACGACCCGCAGGGCCGATTCTCGGATCGCTCCTGCGAGTCGTTTGGCTCACTAGTCAACCCCAACCCACGCAACCCGATAGCTCATGCGTACCACCCATTCTCTCGACCTGCTTCGCCGTCTCGCGTTTCTCCCGCTGCTGGCTGGCCTCCTCCTTGTCACCGCGTGTGACAGCAACGACCCTGACGAAGACGACAGTGCGGGCGAAGAGGAAGTCATCACCCTCGTCCGCCTTACGCTGACGCCCCAGAGTGGAGGCAGCGCCCTCATCGCCGATGCCAACTTCGACGAAGCGGGCGTATTGCAAAGTGCTGAACCACTCATGCTCATACCCGGCGCAACGTACAACGTCGCCATTGACTTGCAGAACACGCTCGAATCGCCGCCCGAGAGTATTACGTCGGAGATCCGCGATGAGGAGCCCGAGGCGCACCGCTTTTTCTACACCGCTGAAGGCGGCGTGAGCGACAATATCGTCGTCTCTAATCTCGACACCGACCCCAACGGCGATCCGCTTGGCCTGACGTTTCGCCTCGCCGTAACCGGCGGATCGGGCGATTCGGGCACGTTCCGCGTCAAGCTGCGCCACTACGAGGAGGATGCCAACCTGCCTACCGACAAGCGCAACGACACCGCGACAGCGGCAGCACGTCCGGGCGTCGTCGAGAACGACATCGACTTCGTCTTCCCAGTCGTCATCAACTGACGTTGTTCGTTAAACAAAAAAACGCCGCCCCGGACGATAAATCCGGGGCGGCGTTTTGGTGCGGAGGAGGGGGGATTCGAACCCCCGGTACGCTTTAGGCGCACGGCACTTTAGCAAAGTGCTGGTTTCAGCCACTCACCCACTCCTCCGAGCGAGGCGCAAGGCCAATCGGACGGCAAATATAGAACGACGGAAGCCGGGCACGCAACGAAGAGCGTGTAAAGCGCGATGCGTTACGGGGCGGGCC
>CAXBBB010000765.1:0-1579 GCA_963973615.1 uncultured Rhodothermales bacterium
CAGGGATCGGCCCACCGTCGAGGAACCGCGCGTAAGCGGCAAGGGCCGGATCAGACGCGCCGCCAGCCAACAGGTCGGCGCGTGTCAGCCAGTAGAGCCGGGCGATCCGGCGCATGTGACGGTCGTAGATCGACTGGGTGACGGTGCGCACGAGCGGCGTTCCGGCTCCGAGAACGGCGTACTCGGCGACCCAATCGACGAACGCCGGGTCGTAGCGCCCGAACGCACGGTCACTCGTGAGGTCGAGGGCGACGCGTTCGGGCGTGGCGACGTGTGGCCCCGATAGGAACACGCGTCCGCCTGCCTGGGCGACGACGAGGGTGGGGTCGGCAGCATGGGCGGCGAGGCAGGCCAGTCCGCGCACGCCGAAGTCTGTGAACCACGTGCCGAAGTCTGCGTCGCACGGCGTGGTGCGTTGCTCCGCCAGCAGGCGTGTACTGGCCGCGTCGAGTCTGCCCCATGCATCGACGACGGTCGACGGAATGGGCGCCTCGGCTTCTGGATCGGGGGCCGTGCGGGAGGCGGAGCATGCAGCAACTCCGACGACCAAGGCGAGAACGATGAGCAGGCGGTACGAAAGCGGGCGCATAGAAAAAGGGGCGGGGAGGAGCAGGGACCGAAGTCTCTGTCACCTCCCGCGCCCCTCTCAGGTTCGCGGATCGAGCAGCGTTACGCGGTCTCGACCTGGACGGCGTTGCGGCCGAACTTGAACGGCGCGGCGTCCATCACCTTGCCGACCATGTTTTCGGGCACGTCGACGAACGTGCGGTTGTCCTGGATCTGGATCTTGCCCAGCACGCGTCCCGGGATGTTGGCTTCGTTGGCAATCGCGCCGACGATCTGGCCTGGACGGATGCCGATGTCGTGTCCGGCGTCGACGACCAAGCGGACGAATCCGGAGTCTTGGCTGCGGCTGTCGACCTTGTCGAAGTCACGTCCGCCTTTCTCGTAGGTCTTGCTGCCACGACCCGAGTTGCGGTCGTTGTTGTTCCACTTTCCGCCGCGGTCATTGCGATCGTTGCGGTCGAAGCGGTCGTTGCTGCGGCCTTTGCTCTTGCCTTTTCCTGGCACCTGAACGGGCAGCAGTTCGGCAGCGTTGCGGCTCTTGCGGGCCAGCGTCAGCGCAGCAGTTGCGACATCCATGGGATCGGCTCCGGCGGTGATCATCTCGGTGACCAGGCGGCGGTCAGCGTCGGTAGCGTCCACGAAGGCCGCGTCGATCTCTTCGGCGAAGCGCGTGTTGCAGCCATTTCGACCTCGTCGATCGACGGCAGCGTCTCGATCTCGATCTTGCGACCGGCGGCGCGCTCGACACGCGAGAGCAGCCCGCGATCGCTAGGCGTGATCAGCGACATCGCCGTGCCGTCGCGTCCGGCGCGGCCCGTCCGGCCGACGCGGTGGACGTAGGCTTCGGGATCGAACGGCAGGTCGACGTTGAACACGTGCGAGACGTGGTCGATGTCCAATCCGCGCGCGGCCACATCGGTAGCGACGAGGATCTTGACCTGCTTCTTCTTGAAGCGGTTGAGGACGGCCGTGCGAGCGGCTTGGCTGAGTTTGCCCGAGATTTCCTCGGCGG
>CAXBBB010000766.1:0-1577 GCA_963973615.1 uncultured Rhodothermales bacterium
CCATCGCTCACCCCCGTGCGCTCGCCTGCCGGGTAGCGCGTGAACGTCCGGCCGTCGTAGCGGGCGAGTCCGTCGAGCGTGCCGATCCATAGAAAACCGCGCGCGTCCTCGAATACCTGCGTAATGGTATTGTGCGGCAGCCCGTCCGCTGTCGTCATGCGCGTGAATGCGAGACGATCTACGGCCAGCCCGCTCGTCTGAGGTGCAGGTTGTGCCGAAGCAGTTGTGGTGGCGAGTAGGAATACTACCAGCCGCAGCGTGTGGCGGGCCGCGCGGGTCATGCACGCAAACTAGACATGGTGCTGCCTCTACTCGACCTCGCTCCAGGGGGCGACGCGTTTTTGCTCTACCTGCCACCCGAAACCTGCGCGTCCGTCGCGGATCGGGACGAATCGTGGGCTGGCATGGAGCTTGCGGGAGGGGTATGCGACGCGCTAGTGTCCCTCGCACCTCTGCTTACGCTCTCCGCCGGCTTTCCCACAGCGATGAGCGAGACGGCTCGAATCGCCGCGCGTTTCCCTCCCCGACCCCTACGTCGCCCATGCCGTCCGCTCTGTTTCTCTCGCCCCACCTCGACGCCGCCGCCCTCTCCTGCGGAGGCCTCGCCGCCCGCCTCGCTGCCCAAGGCTGGCGCGTTACGCTCGTCACCCTTTTTACCGAGTCGGTCCCGAACCCACAGGGCTTCGCCCTCCACCAGCAGACGAGCAAAGGCGTCCCTCCACATGTCGATTACATGGCGCTGCGCAGGCGCGAGGACGTGGAGGCCGCTCGTTATCTGGGCGTTTCGCGTGTGGTGCACCTGCCACTGCCCGACGCTCCCCATCGCGGCTACTCCAACCCAGACGCGCTCTTCGGCAACATCCTCCCGTACGACGAGATCGATCAGCCGCTCATCGATCACTTACACCGACTGGCTGGAGAAGAGCGTCCCGACTTGATCCTCGCCCCCCTGGCCATCGGTGGTCACGTCGACCATCGCATGGCCCTTCGCGCCGTTCAGCAGGCCCGACTGCCCGGCGTCCATGCGTTCTGGCGCGACGTGCCGTACGTGATGCGTCGAAACGCGATGCAGGCGCAGGAGTCGCCCGATGCACCGTGGGAAGTCGCTGTCGAGGTGACTGATTTCTTGCGCCGCCGTGTTCAGGCGTGCGCGGCGTACCGCTCGCAGTTGGGTCACCTGTTTGGTGGAGAGGCACGGATGGCCGAAACCCTCGTCGGCTTCGCACGCCACGAAGCAGCCGTAGCCAAGTTGCCCGGACGCGCCGTCGAGGTCGTCGCCTGCCGGTCGAAAGCGGACGCCGAGTTCCTCCAGCGCGCTGTCACGCAGAGCGGTGGTGGTGGACAACCAGGCTTCCCTGCTTCTCAGGCGCCGCCTCCGCCTATGCCCTACGGTGCGCCGCCCAACAACGCTCAGACTCAGCGCTACGCCACATCGCCCGCCCCGCCTCGCCGCGACCTACCCGGACACGGGGCGCCTCCAAGCCGCCCGATCCAGACGCAGCCGCAGTATCAGGGCGATGGGCACACGTTCGGATCACCCAGTTTCATCCCCGTCGCTACGCCGGCCAGCGCACGAG
>CAXBBB010000767.1:0-1575 GCA_963973615.1 uncultured Rhodothermales bacterium
CCGATCCAGCGCCAGGCCATTCCCGCCCTGCTCGAAGGCCGCGACCTGATCGTGCAGTCCAAAACTGGATCGGGCAAGACCGGTGCGTTCCTGCTTCCGCTCTTCCAGACGCTTGATCCGGACGAGAAGAAGGTCCAAGCGCTGATCATGGCGCCGACGCGCGAGTTGGCGCGGCAGATCCACGCCGAGTTCGAGCGGCTGGGCGGCGGATCCGGCCTGACGAGTGTCCTCGTCTACGGCGGCGTGTCCTATGAGCAGCAGAACGCGGCGCTTCGCGGAGGTGTCCAGGTCGTAATCGGAACGCCCGGACGTATCCTCGACCACCTGGAACGACGCACGTTCACGCTCGACAGTTTGCGCGCGCTGATTCTCGACGAGGCCGACGAGATGCTGTCGATGGGATTCTATCCGGCCATGAAGCGCTTGAAGCGATACTTGCCCCGCAAGCGGCAGTCGATGATGTTCTCAGCGACGATGCCCGGGGCCGTCCGCGCACTCGCTAAAGAGTTTCTCAGCGAACCCGACTTCCTCGCCCTCGCCAGCGGAAACGTCAACGTGAGTGGCATCGCGCACCGCTACTACGTCGTAAACGGGATGGAGAAGGACCGGACGTTGGTTCGACTGATCGAGATGGAGAACCCCGAGAGCGCGATCATCTTCTGCAACACCAAGCGCGAGGTCGAATACCTCACGCAGTTCCTACGCAACTACGGCCACGATGCGGGCGAGATCTCGGGCGACCTGTCGCAGAAAGCCCGTGAGAAGATCATGGCCCGCATCCGCGACAAAAACCTGCGCTTCCTGATCGCCACCGACGTCGCGGCGCGCGGCATCGACATCGAAGACCTGAGCCATGTATTCCAGTACGACGTCGCTCAAGACCCCGAGTACTACGTCCACCGCAGCGGCCGAACGGCACGCGCGGGCAAGGCGGGGACGGCCATCTCCATCGTCACCAACGCCGACAAGTCGAAGCTGACGAGCATCGCTCGCCGCTATGACATTCCGCTCGAACTGCGCGACGCGCCAACCGACGAGCAGTTGACGGAGCGACTGGGCGAACGCATCACCGAAACGCTCGAAGCGTCGATGCGCGAAGCGTCGAACATCGGCAAGGAGCGCGCCGAGCGCTTCGTCCCCCTAGTTAAGGAGCTAGCGCAGGAAGAGCCGATGCTGCTCGCCCTACTGCTCGACGAGATGTACCACTCGAACCAGCACGCACCGCCTGCACCTGAGTTAGAAAACCAAGAGCGTGCCGAACGCTTCGGCAGCAAAGACCACGACGAAGACAAGGGGAAACGCAGCCGCCGACGTTCCGACGACGACACCCCTAGCAGCAGCGAAGAGGACAAACCCAAGCGCCGCAAAAAGCGTCGCCGTAAAGAGGAAGAGTCAGCGTCCGATGAGGCGCAAGAAGCACGCGACGAACGCAGGGACGACACGGGCAGCGAC
The DNA here is from genome assembly GCA_963973615.1 of uncultured Rhodothermales bacterium. Taxonomy (GTDB): domain Bacteria; phylum Bacteroidota; class Rhodothermia; order Rhodothermales; family BA12; genus CAXBBB01. Next base: position 1,453 of record CAXBBB010000767.1, read on the forward strand.
GAAGACTGATCGGGACGCTCTGCCCCACACCAGACCTGCCAGGCTCTCTACCTGGCAGGTTTTTTCGTAGGGGCTGGCATAGATAAGGTCAGGCGCACATATTGTCGCCGTGACCCGTCGCAA
>CAXBBB010000768.1:0-1572 GCA_963973615.1 uncultured Rhodothermales bacterium
AGTTCGCGCCCGGCCTGACGGCGACGTGCTGGGGCTACAACGGCCAGGTACACGGCCCCACGTTCGAGGGCATTGAGGGCGACCGCGTCCGCATCTACGTCACCAACCGCCTGGGCGCGCCGACGACGGTGCACTGGCACGGGGTCTTCTTGCCCTCGGGCATGGACGGCGTCGGCGGACTGAGCCAGCCCGTCATCCCGCCCGGCGAGACGTTCGTCTACGAGTTTCCGCTCGCCCAGAACGGCACGTTCATGTACCACGCCCACCACGACGAGATGACCCAGATCGCGATGGGCCTCACGGGGATGTTCATCATCCATCCGCGCCGCGACCCGAACCCGGTCGACCGAGACATCGCCATCATGCTGCACGAATGGTACGTGCAGCCGGGCACCAGTCGGCCCGATCCCAACGTGATGAGCGACTTCAACCTGCTCACCATGAACGGACGCGCCTTTCCCGGCACCGATCCGCTCGTGGTCGGACACAACGACCGCGTGCGCATCCGCTTCGGCAACCTCTCGCCGATGGATCACCACCCGATCCACATCCACGGCCACGCCTGGAAACTCGTCGCCACCGACGGCGGGCCGATTCCTCCGGCAGGGCAGTGGCCCGAAACGACGGCCCTCGTGCCCGTCGGAGCCACGCGCACCGTCGAGTTCGTCGCCGACGCGCTGGGCGACTGGGCGATGCACTGCCACATGACGCACCACGTGATGAACCAGATGGGACACGACGTGCCCAACACGACCGGCGTCGACAGCCGCGCGCTCAACCGCGAGGTCCAGCCCGTCCTGCCCGGCTACATGACGATGGGCGAATCCGGAATGGACGAGCACGGCGCGCACGTCGAGATGGGCCACATGGCGGTCCCCGAGAACTCGATTCCGATGGTCGGCGCGCCCGGTCCGTTCGGCTACATCACGATGGGCGGTATGTACACCAACCTGCTCGTGCGCCCCGGTCCGGTCGACTACGACCGCTTCCCCGGCTGGTACGAGCACCCTCCCGGCACCGTCGCCTACCGCGCTCCCGCCGCCCAGGCCGCTCGCGACGGGGTACGTCTCGGCTGAGATACATCCCTTTCGGTCCGCTCTACTCGTCCCCCTGCCATGCTGCCCGACTGGTCTCCCAACGTCCACCCGCTGATCGTTCACTTTCCGATCGCGCTCTTCGTCGTCGCCGCCTTGGTCGACGGCGTCGCCCTCACACTGCGCCAGCGGTACGCCTGGATGCGCGCCTCGGCGACGGGCCTCTATGCGCTGGCTGCCTTGGGCGCGGCGGCGGCGTTCCTGACCGGCCGCGACGCGTCGGACCACGTGGCGCTGCCCATCGCCGCCGTCGCTACGCTGGGCGCGCACGCCGACTGGGCGCTCTACCTCGTCTGGTTCGCCTCGCTCTACGCCGCCGCTCGCCTGGTCACCCTGTGGCGCGTGCCCACGCCCTCGCTGCGCATCGACGGCCCGCTGGCCGCTGTGGGGCTGGTGAGCCTGCTGCTCGTCGTCCAAACAGCCGAGCGCGGCGGCGAACTGGTCTACCGACACGGCGTGGGCGTCGCCGCAGTACCTG
>CAXBBB010000769.1:0-1572 GCA_963973615.1 uncultured Rhodothermales bacterium
CGGGGGGCGTCCCTTCGGGCTCGCCAGCGACCGAGAGCGTCGGCAGTCCGGCGTCACGGTCGCCCGACGTACTCACAAAGTCGCCGTCCTGCGCAAGCCGGAAGTCGTTGACCATGAGTTGGAGCCGCTGCCCGGCAGTCGGCCGCCAGCCGACCTTGGCCAGCAGGTTGCGGCTGTGCGAATCGGCGATGTCGCCCTGCACGTTGTCCAACCCGATGCGCTCGCCCCGGCCGTCGTACTGCAATCCACGGCGCTCGTAGCTCACCGAAGCCAGCACGTCGACCGTGCCGAAACGCTTGGCGGCGAGGTACTGCCCGCGCCAGCCGAGGCCGTCGCCGTCCCACTCGTCGCTGGTCGTCGAGGCGACCGAGATGCGCTGGTGCAGCGATCCGTCGACCGGCGCGCTGGTGGTGACGTAGTTGACGATGCCACCGGTCGCTCCCAGCCCCTGTACCGCGTTGGCGCCGAACACGACTTCGACCCGCTCAATCGCTTCGGCGTCGATGGTAAAACCATCGCGGCTCCCATCGCGCAGCGGGTTGGACTGCGGCACACCGTCGACGAGGAAGAGGGGGCTGCGGCCTCGGAAGCTCTCGCCGTACCCCGACAGCTTCTGCCGCGCGGGCGAAAAACTGGGCACCACGTTGGCGACGAGTTCAGCCGGACTGGACGTGAACGCCTGCTGCTGAGCCACCTCGCGCGCGCCGATCACGGTTACCTTGACGGGTAGGGTAGACGCCTCAGCGCCCGTCCGCGTAGCCGATACGACGACTCCGTCCAGCCCAACAAACGACGGATCCAGGCGAATCGTCACGTGAGTCTCCTCATCCGCCTCAACGCGTACGGCGCGCTCGGCAGAAGCATACCCCAGCATCCGGACGACGACGGTGTAGGGGCCAGCCACGAGGTCGTTCAGTTGGAAAACGCCCTCGGTGTCAGTCGTAATGCCCAAGGCGGTTGAGGCGAGCCTAACGGTTGCGCCGGGCAGTACTTCGTTGGTTTCGGCGTCGCGCACCACGCCCGAGAGGGTTCCGGTTTGGGCGATGGCGTGGGGGACACAGGCGAGGGCGAGTAGACAGGCGGCTAGGCGTAGAGCAGTCACAGATCGAGTCGAGAAAAAGGCTGGGGTGAAGTCACTAGCGCGATGAAGCACTATGTGGACTAAATCTATATAAGAGGGCGGGCCGTTTGACTAAGGATTAGTCACAGACAGGAGAAGAGACGGTGAACACCTGACAAACGCAACGCGGCGCTCCCTCGTGAGAAGGAGCGCCGCGTTGGGAAGTCGAGATCGTGGGATCAGCGGGTGTTACTGTTGACGGGGCGTGGCATGATGACGCGGTCAATCACGACGATGCTGCCGTTAGAAGCCTCGATCGCTGAGATGAGGCCAGCATCGCCGATGGTGATACCGAGTTCGCCGTTGTTGAGCGGCAGCAGCCCTGACATGGTCAGTTGCTCCTCGAGTCCGTCAGCACGTGTGTGCAGGTCATCGATCGAAAAGGATTCGTTTTCGATGACGTGATAACCCAGCACCGTGCGCAGACGCTCGGGGTTTTCGAGTAGATCGGC
>CAXBBB010000770.1:0-1566 GCA_963973615.1 uncultured Rhodothermales bacterium
TGCGCCGCGCGCTCGAAGAGAACGGCGCGATGGACTACACGGTCATCGTCAACGCTCCCGCTTCGGCTCCGGCACCGCTTCAGTTCATCGCACCGTTCGCCGGAGCCTGCATCGGCGAGTTCTTCCGCGACACGGGTCGCCACGCGCTCGTCATCTATGATGACCTCTCCAAGCAGGCTGTTGCCTACCGCGAGCTGTCGCTCCTGCTGCGTCGTCCTCCGGGCCGCGAAGCCTACCCCGGTGACGTGTTCTACCTCCACAGCCGCCTGCTCGAACGCGCCGCCAAAATGATCGCGGACGACACGGTCGCGAGCCAGATGAACGATCTGCCCGAAAGCCTGCGTCCGCTCGTCAAGGGCGGCGGATCGCTGACGGCGCTTCCGGTCATCGAAACGCAGGCCGGTGACGTGTCGGCGTATATCCCGACCAACGTCATCTCGATCACGGACGGTCAGATCTTCCTCGAGTCGAACCTGTTCAACGCAGGCGTCCGCCCGGCCATCAACGTCGGTATCTCGGTTAGCCGAGTCGGTGGATCGGCGCAGATCAAGGCGATGAAGAAAGTTTCGGGCTCGCTTCGCCTCGACCTGGCGCAGTACCGCGAGTTGGAGGCATTCTCCAAGTTCGGATCCGACCTCGATGCTGCCACGCAGCGCCAGCTGACGCGCGGTGCCCGCCTGGTCGAAATCCTAAAGCAAGGTCAGTACCAGCCGTTCGCCGTCGAAGAGCAGGTTGCGATCATCTACGTGGCTACCCAGGGCTTCATCGACGACGTGCCGGTCGACCAGGTGCGTGCCTTCGAGAAGGAGTTTTTGCAGACGCTCCAGGCCCGCAGCCCCGAAACGCTCGCCACGCTCCGCAAGGGCGCTATGACCGACGAAGCGGCGGCTACGCTCAAGCAGACGGCTGAAACGCTCGTCTCGCAAATGGCTCCCGTCGCCGCAGTTTAAGCTGCGTCTCGCTTTTCCGCTCACCTAGCACGCCCCGCCTCGCATGGCCTCGCTCAGCGACATTCGTACCCGCATCGGTTCGGTAAAGAACACGCAGCAGGTGACGCGCGCCATGAAAATGGTGGCGGCGGCCAAGCTGCGCCGTGCCCAGGAGCGCATCTTTGCGACGCGCCCGTACGCCTTCAAAATCCGCGACGTGATCGCGCACCTGCAGGGCGAAGTCGATGCGACCGGACTCCCGCTGTTCACGGAACGTCCGGTCGAGCGCGCGCTCGTCATCGTCGTCACGGCAGATCGTGGGCTGGCTGGTGCGTTCAACACGAACGCGATCAAGACTGCCGAAGAGACCATCCGCGAGCGCTATGCCGACGTGCAGCGCGCAGGCGGATTGAAGATCCTCGCCGTTGGCCGTAAAGGACACGATCACTTCTCGCGCCGCAAGTACAGCCTGGTCGGAGACTATCGTGGGACGTTTGATAGCCTCGACGTCAAGACGGCGCAGGACGTGGTCAACGTCGCCGTTCAAGGTTTCGAAGCGGGCGAGTGGGACGAGGTAGTGATGGTCTACAACGAGTTCAAGAACACGATCTCGCAGAACCGCGTCGCTGAGCCGCTG
>CAXBBB010000771.1:0-1565 GCA_963973615.1 uncultured Rhodothermales bacterium
GGAATCGCGAATCGTCGACAAGATGCTGACGGCTTGATCCTTGGCGGCTTGCGAGGGCTCGAGTGTGCGGGCGATGTGGGCAACGCGGACGGTGGCGGGCAGCATCGGCAGCGAGTCGACCGGGATCGTGTCGAACCACGTCTGCACCTCGGCGGGGCTGATGCGAATCGTCTGGACTTTGCGGCCTTGCAAGCGCTGGACGAGCAGTTCGTCTTGCAGATCCTGGCGGAGGTCTTCGCGCAGTTCGTAGATCGGGCGGTTGTACGCGCGTTCGAGTTCTTGCTCGCCGCCCGCCTGCTGGGTCAGTCGATCGATGCGCTCGGTCAGGGCGCGAGTCACCTCCTCGCGGCTTATCTCGATGGTCGTGTCGGCTTCCGCAGTGCGGACCATCACCTGGCGGTTGACGAGCTCTTGCAGCGCGAGGCGCCACACATCGTCGGTGATTGCAGACTGCTGCTGGATGGCGAGTGTGGCAGCGAGGGCATCGACGTCCGAGCGGAGCACGATACGGTCGCCGATCAGGGCTACGATCTCGTCAAGCACGCGCTCCTGGGCCTGGACTTGAGACGCCAGGGATGAGACGAGAAGGAGGAGTAAAAGGGTAAAGCGCTGGATCACAAAGAGGGGATAAGAGGAGATAAAACTTAACGTAGAGTGTCCGGCGATATTGCGGGTTCTGCGACCAGTGAGTCTGGTGTGGAGTCTTTTGCGGTCGAGTCCGAAGCGGGGATCTCAAGCGTTCTGCGCGAAACAGCCTGATCGCGCAAGCTCGACACCAGACGGCGCAGCGCCGTTCGCCGCGTATCGATGCGCAGGCGGTTGAGGATCTCCGGTCTGACCCAGCGCATCGGCGGTAGGTCGCCTGCAGCACGGCGTTCGTGCAGCACGAGGACGACCCACCGACCATCTGTTTCGACCGTCGTGATGCCTCCAGGTGCCAGGGCGACCAAGGCGGTGGACAGGTCGTTGGTCTCGAAGGGTAGCGTGTTAACCGACGTGATGGTGTCGCGCATCGTGCGCGTCGATGCGTCGATGCTTTGCCACGACGGAGGTTCAGTCGGGGATCGGCGAGCGGCTGTTTCGGCAGCGGCGGCGTTGCCTTCGGTACGTCCGTAGAACGCTGAGAACCGTATGTGGGGCTCGCGCAGCATGAGGTTGGCGCGGTTGCGGTTGTAGTAGCGCGTCAGATCAGCGTCGCTCGGCTGAAACGGCGTCGACGCAATTGTCGACTCGACGAGCGAGCCGATGGCGATGGCCTCGGTGTTCTCCTTGATCTGCCGTTGCACGTCGGCTCGCTCGAACACACCGTTTCTCTCGGCCTCCTGAAGCAGCAACTGCCGTTCGATCCACGAATTGATCAGCGTACTTCGCAGTGTGCCGCCGTCTTGCCCTTCGTATCCGGGGGGGAGGTCAGCAGCCAGACTCTCCTCCGTCAAGAACGCATCGCCGACGCGAGCCACGTAGGTACCAGGTTCGGGTGCGTCGGTTGAGCAGCCCACCGCGAACGTGAGCGCTCCGATCAGCAGGAGGAGAGGGCGGATCACTGCTGCTCCATCGTGTCCGGC
>CAXBBB010000772.1:0-1558 GCA_963973615.1 uncultured Rhodothermales bacterium
GGTACGTTTGCGCTTTGCCGAGCAGCAGCAATTTCTGACTCATGGGTGAGGGAAGTGAGGGAGGTCAAACATAGCACGAGCGGCGGTGACGCCCCGGTTATATCACGCGGGCCGACGAGCGACGATGAGAATCGACACGCCAAACGGAACGGATAATCTCGATACAACCCTCCGCTCAAATGCGAAGACGGTTTCCAACGCGCGGTTGACCGGGCCTGCCGGAATCGTGTCGATGTCGGACTCTATCTCCTTGCTGCCAAGAACGCGTTCGGCGAGTTTGCCTACCGTCCGCGCACCAGCGACGAGCGGGAAGAGCAGCGTGTTGAAATACGTCGCTCGCTCAATGGCGAAGCCTGCCGCTCGAATCAACCGCGTCACGCTAGACCGCCGATAGCGTCGCTGGTGGTGGTTGACGACATCGTGCGCGCTCCATAACCACTGATACGCCGGAACGGTGACGAGCAAAACGCCGCCCGGCGCCGTCAGCCTATACAGTGCGTCGAGCGATGCGCTGTCGTCGGGGATGTGTTCGAGCACGTCGAGCAGCGTGATCAGGTCGTACGAATCGCCGATCTCGTCGGGCAGCGCATCGGGCAGATGCCCCTGATAGATCGCGGCGCCCGTCTCTCGGGATTGGGCGTAGGCAACGGCTCCCGCATCCATCTCGACTGCGTCAAGCGTTCCATATCGGCCCAACAGATCGAGGTTACCGCCCGTCGCACATCCCATTTCGAGCAGGCGGGCGGCGCGGGGCAAACCGAGCCCGTCGATTACATCTGCTACAATCCGTCTGCGCGCACGAAACCACCAGTGCGCGTCTTCGGCGCGGGCGTAGGTGGCGTAGAGAGCAGCGTCCATGCAGCGAGTGGGTGATCCGCCAAGCTACGGCGAGCGGCTAGGGCAACTGGAAGTCGAACCAAGCGCCTGATACGCGCACACCGCTGCCCAGATTGTAGCGCTCATCGTCCAGGATCTGCTGCCAGACTTCGACGCGCCACACACTCTCGCGCCACGTCGACCGAGTGGCTGCATTAGCGGGATTCATCAGCGTCGCCCGCCGCGCGGCAACGAAGCGGTGGAGCCAGTCTGCTTCGTCGGCGCCTCGTGCCGGAGTCCTTCCAGCGCGTGCGAGGATGGCGGAGAGGCCGTCGGCGTCATGGCCGTCGCCGTGCTGAATGGCTGTGTCGTAGAGAAGAGCGAGCGCTAGCGGCGTCGTGGTGCCGAGTTGGGCGGCGTAGCGCTGTGCCGGAGCGTAGTACCAATCGCGCGCTACTGCATCCTGCGCCTGCTGAAACTGTGGATCGGCAGTCGCCTGCGCCCACGCTTCGGGCAATCCGGAGAGACCCGACACGTCGCCCTGAAAACCTTGTTTGAGTCGGTCCAATTCGGGCAGGTAGCGGACGATGGGCGCCAGCTCGCGCGTCTGTTTGTAGCGACGCACGACTTCGGCGGCGCTCCCGCTCGACGTCGTGAATCCGATCCAGCCCAGGGTAAATCCGCGTCCGTCACCCAACGCATACCAATACGCGTACTGTTTGTCGAGCGTGCTGTGCTCGAA
>CAXBBB010000773.1:0-1552 GCA_963973615.1 uncultured Rhodothermales bacterium
GGACAAAAGCGCAACCGTCTGGTAGGCCTCGTGCTCACCGTGTTTCTCGTCCACCTGGTTAGATGTCGAGATAGCGCATGAACGCCTGGACACGATCCTGCAAATCCTCTTCGGTCTCGGATTCGCCATGCGAGCCGATCACTTGGTATCCGTAGTGTTCAAGCAGGTGCCGCACGCGAGACGCGTCCTGGACGTTGAGCTTGAGGGTCAGCACGTACGACTCCGACGCTTCTGAAGGCGGTTCGGTGACCACCGACAGAATGCGCACATCGTTTTGCTCGATCGTGTGGACGAGCTTGGCGAGTGAGAAGTCGCGTGGCTCCATCTCGATCGTCACGATGGCTCCGGCTTCTTGCGTAGCAAGCATCTGAGCGTAGCGCTCGAAAATGTCGCGGCGGCGCGCAAAACCGAGGTACCGGCGGCCTTCGTCAATGATCGGGAGCGCAGTCAGATCGTGCTGCACCATAAGCTTGGTGGCTTCGAACACGTGCGCATCGGGCGCGATGCTGACCGGGAAGCCATGCAAAACCGACGCTAACGTCGAATCGGGTCCGTCAGCTTCGAGCAGTACTTCTTCACTGACAACTCCGACAAGGATGCCGTCTGGCCCGACGACCGGAAGGACTTCACACCCATCTTCAAGCACCATGCCAAGCGCGTCCTCGATGGTATCCGAGGCCGAAAGTGGAGCTGGACTCCAGGTGACGAGGGTATCGATAGGGACGGTCATGGCAGGTAGGCGCGAAGGCTACGCGTCAGAGTGCAAGGGGTATGCCGAAGCGCGGGATACAGAGTAGGTCCATCAGAATGGCGGCACAAGGGCAGAAGAGAGGGACAGTTGTCTAGGTATCGGGACGGTCGGCGATAGATTAAGCGGTCGCCTCGGTTTGTCCGTCGCCGGTCCATTTCAGATCAGCGTGGGGACGAAGCGCGGTCTCCAGATCTTGCCGGTGTTGCGGGTCGACGCGGAAGCGCAGGCGGGCGACGGCGAGCGCTCCCGATGCATCGCTTTCGGCATATCCGTACGTTTCGTCGAGTACATCGGTGACTTGGTGGATGTGGGCGATCAATCCGCTGCCGGTCCCAACGGGGACGAGCGCGTCCATCGTCACGAAGTCGGCTTCGACAGCCTCGACCATCTGCGTCTTCAACTCTTCCAGCCCCACCCCTCGCAGCGCCGACACAAAGGCAGCGTCCGGGTAATCGGCTTTGAGTTGACCCAGCAGATCGCGGGCTTCGAGTTCGTCCATCTTGTTGAACACAAGCAGACGCCGTTTGTCGAGCACGCCCAGTTCGTCCAACGTCTCACGCACGACGGCGATGTGGTCCTCAAAGTGCGGATGCGACGCGTCGACGACGTGCAGCAGGATATCGGCCTCGCGTGTTTCATCGAGCGTCGACTTGAACGACTCGATCAGGCGGTGCGGCAGTTTGCGAATGAAGCCGACCGTGTCGGACAGCATCACCTCCTTGTTGTCGTCGAGGCGAACCAGCCGCGTCGTAGCGTCGAGCGTGGCGAACAGGCGGTTCTCGGCCAGCACATTGGTGCCGC
>CAXBBB010000774.1:0-1550 GCA_963973615.1 uncultured Rhodothermales bacterium
TGTGCGGCTGGGCCGAGAGGCCGACGGGACGGCGACGATCGAAGAAGTCCTGCCCCGCGAGAATGCTCTCAGCCGACGCGCGGCCGGGCGCAAAGCCGGAATCGAGCAGATCATCGCCGCCAACCTGGATCACGCTTGGGTGGTGCAGTCGGTCGCGATGCCTCGCCTCAACCCCGGATTGGTCGACCGCTTTCTCGTCACCTGCGCACGCGACGAAATCGCTGCAGGCATCGTCCTCAACAAAATCGACTTGCTGGACGACGAGGATTCGGGGGCTTCGCTGGTCGAAATCGAGTGGTTCATCGATCTCTACACGAGTCTGGGGTATCCCGTCGTCCCTGTGTCGACGCTGGAAGACGGTGGGGCCGAACCGCTCGGGGAAGTGCTAGCTGGACGAACGAGTCTATTTACCGGAGCAAGCGGCGTCGGTAAGACGAGTCTACTCAACGCCGTCGCCCCCGGCATGGACCTACGCGTGGGTGAAGTCAGTGATCGGACGTTGAAAGGCAAGCACACGACTACGTTCGCGACCATGTACCCGCTTCCCGGCGCCGCCGGCTTCGTGATCGACACGCCCGGCATCCGCGAGTTCGGAGTAACGAGCCTGGAGCCTCACGACCTGGGCCATTACTTCCCAGAGTTCGAGGCGCTGCTTCCCGATTGCCGCTTCGCCCCCTGCACGCACGACCACGAGCCAGGTTGTGCGGTGAAGGAGGCCGTCAACGAAGAACTCGTTGCTCTGTCCCGCTACCAGAGTTACCTGAGTATGCTCGAAGGGCTGCGCGACGAAGCTACCGATGTTGGCCGATAGCCGATGCGATGGCCGCGCTCGTGAACTTTCATAATCAAGGGGTTAACGCCTCCTCAGGATGGAACGCCTTGTAGTAGCCGGCGTGATCTGCGGCGAAATACGCCTCGTGCGAGTTTCTCCTGCTTGCCAGGACACTGCCTCCTACGGGAGGACTTTCCACACCCCGCATATCGCCGATATGTCCCGCACTGTCCCAACCCACAAACTCTTAATCCTACTTCCGGTCCTCGCACTGGGCGTTACCGCCTGTGCCGATGATCCGGACGCTTCCCTGACCGCGCAGTCGGATTCGACCGCAATCGAAATGCCCGTACAGCCGGTCGCTCTGACCGTCAACGCCGCTGATTTCGAAGACACCGGCTTCCTCTCCACCGAAGGAGAAGGCAGCTACGTGGGAGGCACCGAAGCCCCCGCCGACATCGCTCGTCGTCACTTCCAGGCCGAAGGTCTAGACAGTCTCACTGTCGACGTGCTCGACGAAACGGCCGACCGCCAAACGCTGCTCGTCACCCGCTACGGCATCGAAGCGGACGACATGACCAGCCAGGACGAGCGCTACCGCGTCGTCTTCGCCAAAATGGGCGGCGACCTGAACGTCCAGATTCCGGACAGCACGTGGCGCGTCGTCGAAAGCGGCCGTCAGTACCGCTGCTCCGTCATCGACGCGGCTGCTCAGTGGAGCGCAACCGCCTGCAACTAACGCAGCGCCGGTCTAACCGAAAAGCGCCGTCCTGCCCTG
>CAXBBB010000775.1:0-1547 GCA_963973615.1 uncultured Rhodothermales bacterium
GGTGCGGCCGTCGATTCAGTTGTGACGCCCAGGTCGTTCGACGGGGTGGCAGCGGGCTCGACTTCGCGCTCGTCGTCGTCGTTATCCTCATTGGAAGCGCCAGCAGACGGGGTGGGCGCCAGGCCGGGGCGGATCGGCTCGGCCTCGAACTGGTCGCCACGCGGCGGTTCGGGACGCGGGAGCGGATCACTCGACGTGCGGGCGGGCGGGCGCTCGACAGAAACGAGGCGTTCGTCATCCATACGATCCGACGCAGAGCGGACAGGGCGATCCGCCGTATCGTCGCCGCCGGTCCAACTGGTCATGGCGCGCTCGACGGCACTAGGGAAATCGAATAGGTTGGGCGTCCGAAACACACTCGTCAACACACCGACGAACAGCAGGAGCGCCACTAGCGAGACGATTACCTGGAACGTCGGCATCCAGCGGCGCGACCAGGGCAGCTTTGCGCCACTATCGCCCGACGACTTGGCTTTGCTCCACTTCTGCTCGCCCAGGTTGAACAACGCCCGCACCTTGACGAACGAGCCAACCCACTGGTCGTAGAGTTGCAACGGCAAGTCGACGATGCGCATCTGATGTCCCTGAAGCACGAGCACGAGGATCTGAAACAGACGCACCATGATGATCCACGCGACGTAGAAGGCAGCAAACCACGGCGTGACAAAGATTGTCAGCAAGAGCATGGCGAACGGTGCGATGAGCGTCGTCCACATCGAGATGCGCTGATCCAGAACCGCATACCAGATGAACGCGCCGATGCGCTTCGGCCCCAGATCGAGCGTGCGCGCGTTGGTGCGCATCGTGTTGCCGTTCCACCGCAGCATCAGGCTCCGGGACAGCTTGAAAAAGTTCTGCGTCCGCGTTTCGAGCGAGTAGACGACTACGTCGGGCAAATAGAACATCTCCCATCCGTTTTTGAGCAGCACGAACCACGTGCTCTTGTCGTCGCCCATCAAGAACCGGATCCGACCGTACACCCAGTGCTGGATATGGTCGTCCTCGAGGTAACTGACCATCTCATTGCTCAGCACGGCATCGGCGCGGAAGACGCTGTAGCGGCCCGTCAGCGTGAGCACTTTGCGCGACAGGGCAATCGACTTCATGATCGAATGCCGCTTGATGAACTTGAGCGAGAACCACTCGCGCACCAGAGGCGACGCGCGGTAAATGCGGCCCAACTCGTCGGTCGTCAGCGCGCCCAGTTTGGGGAAGGCGCGGAAGTAGGGCAGGCACTGAGCGACCGTCCCCTCGCCTACCTCGGTATCGCCGTCCATAAAGATGATGACGTCGTCGTAGGCAGAATCGGCGTCGGCGCCGGATGCACGCAGGTCATCCGACCGGATCTGGCCGATGACGCGCAGGGCGTCCGCCATCGCGTGACGCTTGCCTTTGCTCTGGCGCAGATACGTCATCCGCAGGTTGGGCGGATGACCGTGCTGGAGAAACAGGCGGCGAAACAGGTCTTCCTCTTCGTCCGACCCGAGCGTCGCGACGGCGTGCACGTCGATGTGCGGAAGGGCGCGGATTTCGCGTGCCATCGCCTC
>CAXBBB010000776.1:0-1546 GCA_963973615.1 uncultured Rhodothermales bacterium
AGATCAATCCACAGATCAGCCCATACAGGGCGCTGTGCGGCCCATACACAGGCTTTGATCGGCCTCGCGCAGTTATACGCGCCGGTCAGCGCAGCGGCGGCAGAATATGTCGCCGGTCGCGAAGCTCTTCACTCGCAGCACCCGACTACAGCGCGGGCACCAGCGTTCCTCGTAACACCGACGGCCAGAGCCATCCCGTCCGACGTACACGTAGGGGATGAACCGAGCGGCGACCGTCACAGTTCGTCGCCCGCCGGTGGGCCGTAGATGGCTTCCTCGTCGATCACGACCTCGATGCCCCGCTTGTCTGCCCACCGCATCGCCTCGGGCGAGTCGTCCACGCCGATCCTGATTTCGCCTTCGCAGACCGGGCACGTCATTACACAGCCCAGTGCCAGCAGCTCCACCTCGCCGTCATCGCACAGCGGGTTCGGGCATAGGATCGGAGGGTCAAGGTAGTCGGGGTCCGCTGGGTGCAGGTAGTGCCGCGCCGTGCCGTAGGTCATGATTCCTCACCTCCGGTATAAATCTGATACGCCCGGATGATCCGCTCTCGCTTAGCCATCGTGATCTCGTTCCGGCAGGAGTTCTGATTCTCGGCTGGGAGCCAATCGCGAACCGCTGCCAGCAACTCGGCCAGTCGTTCGTCGAATACCCACAAGATTTCGTCCTCGTCATTCGCCATGTCTCTCTCCTTCTGTGGTTGGTAGTTAGACGAAGCTGGCATCGGCTTCGAGGATTTCCTCGATCAGGTTCTCAAGGAGTTCCCCAGCGCCGTCCATCCCGTTGTCGAAGAACCACTCAGCGCCTCTCCGTAGCGCGTTCGTGTTGTACTCCTCCAGCGACTTGCCGGGGTCATTCAGAACATCGTTGACCTGCGACATGATCGCGTCGCCAAGGTCAGCGAATGAACTGGCGAGCTTCGTGAACTCCCCTGCTTTCTCGACCGCTGTCAGTTCTCGGTGGTTCCCCATTGGTCTCTCTCCTTCGGACTCATCGGGCGCGGCACGTACCGCACGACGCGGGGATGGCCCCGCGTTTCGTCCTGCTAATCGCTGAGATCGTCGTAGCAGTCCGGGCAGGCCGGGCCAAGGCTGGCGTTCATCGTCGCCGGTGCGCCGCAATTCATGCAGGCGTCCCGTACTCGCGTAGGGCGTCGGGCAACCATCGCTTCGATGATCGCGAACCGCTCGTCCAAGTACTCCGAGTGCTTTGCGGTCAGCGGGCGGTCATAGCCGGCGGGCGTGAAACCGGGGGGGCCGAGGGGATGACCTGCTTCGAGCAGCGCTTCGTTCGCGTCGGCGCGGAAGGTCGCTTCGCAAATCTCGATGACCTCGTTGAGATCGTTGAGCGTGAAGGCCAGTGCCTCGTCGCTCATCTCTCTGGCGCTCTCTCTGGTGATTGCCATGTGTCTCTCTCCGTTTCGACTACACCGGAAGTATACGTGGTGCTTGTCGGTGTGTCCAGTACCGTTACCCCCTAGACTAATCGCTGAGAGCGTCGTAGCAATCTGGACACGCCGGGCCGAGGCTGGCGCTCATTTCCG
>CAXBBB010000777.1:0-1545 GCA_963973615.1 uncultured Rhodothermales bacterium
GTGCGCTGCGGCTCGCGCGCAGGCTCGGCCAAAAGCCCCATCCGTCGCGGTGGTGGTACGATCTTCGGCCCACGTCCGCGCAACTACACGCAGAGCGTTAACCGTAAGACCAAGCAGCTCGCTACGCGCTCGGCTCTGGCTTACAAAGCGCAAGAAGGCGCCATCCGTGTCGTCGATGCCATTGCGATGGATGCGCCCAAGACGCGCGACATCAACTCGCTCGTCGGTACCCTCGGACTGACCGGTCGCACGGTCTTTGTGACGGACACGACCGATCGCTCGCTCCTCCTCAGTATCCGCAACCTGCCTAAGGTTCACGTCCAGACCGCGGCTTCGTTGTCGACGCTCGACGTGATGCAGGCGACGACGCTCGTCTTCTTGGAGGGCGCGTTGTCGGCTCTCGACGCTCGCTTTGATGGGGCCAAAGAGGTCAAGTCGGGAAGCGATGCGAAGGCTGAGCCTGCTGTCCAAGCGGCGCCGATCATCGCATCCGATACCGGCCTCGAAGCCATCGCAGGCGCTGACGATGTCGATCCTTCCGTCGATTCGGCTTCCCAAGCCTGACGCATCCGAACAGAGACATGAACAAGCAAATCCTCATCCGCCCGCTCGTCACCGAGAAGCTGACCGCTCAGATGGAGCATGGTCACTATGCCTTCCAGGTGGTGCGCGAGGCGAACAAGATCGAGATCCGCAAGGCCATCGAAGCACGCTACCCTGAGGTCAAAGTCAAGGAAGTGCGTACGATGGTGGTGCGCGGCAAGCGCAAGCGTCAGATGACGCGTCGCGGCGTGCAGGAAGGGCGTAAGGCATTCATCAAGAAGGCCATCGTTACCTTAAAGCCCGGCAGCGAGCAGATCGACTTCTTCGAAGCCGTCTAAGCCGCACCCCCGCCACACTTTATCCCACCGGGCGCAAAGCCGTCGCGCGCATCGACCAATTGGTCAGCCAGAGACAGCACGTAAGCCCACAATTCCACGATCATGGCTATTCGCCAACTCAAACCGAACACTCCCGGCCAGCGTCAGCGCTCGGTCGCGACGTTCGATGAGATCACCAAGTCGAAGCCCGAGAAGAGCCTGCTCGCTCCGGTCAAACGGCATGGCGGTCGCAACAGCAACGGTCGCATCACGACGCGCCACCAAGGTGGTGGTCACAAGCGCCGGTATCGCATTATCGACTTCAAGCGCGACAAGTTTGGCATTCCTGCCCGCGTCGCTGCTATCGAGTACGATCCGAACCGCTCGGCCCGTATCGCGCTGCTCAACTATGTCGACGGCGAGAAGCGCTATATCATCGCCCCCAACGAAGTATCGGTGGGTCAGACGATCATCAGCGGAGCCGATTCTCCCCCCGAAGCAGGCAACTGCTTGCCGCTCTCGAAAATCCCGCTGGGTTCGTACGTCCACTGCGTCGAGATGAAGCCGGGTAAGGGCGCTCAGATGGCGCGTTCGGCTGGTACCTACGCCCAGCTGACGGCTCGCGAAGGCAAGTACGCCTCGCTTCAGCTGCCGTCCAAGGAAGTTCGGCTCGTGCCCGTCATCT
>CAXBBB010000778.1:0-1544 GCA_963973615.1 uncultured Rhodothermales bacterium
GGGCGCGGCTGGTCTACGATCTGGGCGTCGACGTACGCGCAGTCCAGGCCGCTCCACTTGTGCCCGGCCCGGACGCGTCCGCCGCGAGCGCCGACGAGTTGGTCCAGGTCGCAGGCGGCGGGTGGTCGTGGAAGCCGGGGGGCGATGGCCTACCGCCCGGCATGGAGGTGGTGGCCGGAGATGCCGGTCGGATCGGTGTCGAAACGGCACCCCAGGGCGCGTGGCTCTCGTCGCAGGCGCCTGTCCTGCTGGCCGTAGGCGAACCTTTCGAGGGCATGGAGGTGAGTGCCGACCTGGACCTGACGGGCTTCGAGGGTACCGCGACGCTGGTGCACCACGTGCGCGGGGCGGACGACTACGACTTCGTGTCGGTCCAGAAGAGCGGTAACGAGCTTTTGATCGTGCAAGGGCGGCAGAGCGGCACGCACTTCCGAGGGTACGTCGGCGGCGAGATGGCCGTGCACGGTCATGGCGAGGCGGCAGCGGCTGGAAGAGCCGGACTGCGGATAGAAGGCCCCGGCCGCGTGCGGCTGCTGCGCCTCGCAGCAACGCCGATAGCCGATGAGTAGCGCGCGTTGCAGGACCGGTGCATACCTGATGCCCATTTAAGCCCGGACGCCGGCACGGTTCTGAGCGCGCTCGGTTTTGGCCTTGTCTGCTTTTTGCTTCGCATTGCTTTACGCTTCGCATGGATAGTCGCCACAGTATCCACTCCTCGTCTGCCTCCGGCCTGCTTGCCGGGGCGGCAGTCGTCACACCCGCCTGGGCGCGCTCGGTGATGAGCGGCCCGGTCCGCTCGCTCTAGTACTCTTCCCGGCGGACCTGCTCCCTGCACGCTCATGAATCGATCCGAGACCCCGCTGCCGCTCAAGCGCCTCGCCGGCTGGGCGTTCGTGCTCAACACGATGTGGGAGTTCGGGCAGTGCGTGTTTCTGTTCGACATGTGGGACTGGCCGTTCTGGAAGGCGACGCTCTACATGTGGGCGGCCGTTGCGGGCGACGTGCTGATCGTGCTCGGCGTCGTGTGGATGGCGCGCCGCCTGGCGCCTCGCGTCGTGCCGCCGGACGCGCGCGGGTGGGGCGCGCTGCTCTTCGTGGGCGCGTGCGCGGCCCTCGTGCTCGAGTGGGCAGCGCTGGCGCTCGATCTGTGGAGCTACAGCGCGCTCATGCCTACCGTCCAGGTCGCCGGCCACGCCGTCGGCCTTTCGCCGCTCGTCCAGATCACCACGCTTCCGGCCTTCAGCGCGTGGCTCGCCGGGCGCGCTTCTCGCTAACTCCGTCAATATCCCGATAGCTCTCGACGATGATACGTCCGATACTCGCTCTGCTGCTCGCCGCTGCTCTCGCTTCGCCTACTCAGGCGCAGGTGGCCGCGTACGACACGCTAGAGTCGGTCGTTGTGACGGCCACGCGCGCGCCCGTCCGCGCCGAGCGGGCCGCAGCGGCCGTCACGACGATCGGGCGGGCCGAACTGGAAGGGCAGCCTGCCACGACGCTGGCCGACGCGTTCGCTCTCAGGCCGGGGTTCGTTTCGCTCGGCAGCG
>CAXBBB010000779.1:0-1532 GCA_963973615.1 uncultured Rhodothermales bacterium
CGCGTCACCTCGTCGGCAAAACTCGAGAGCTGGTCCACCATCGTGTTGACCATCTTGGCCGTCCGCAAGAACTCGCCCTGGATCAGTCGGCCTTCGGGTTCGAGATCGACTTTCTGCGTCAGATCACCCTTGGCGACAGCGCCGATGACGCGTTCGACTTCGCTGATCGGCTCCCCCAGATCGCCGACGAGTTCGTTCAGCGACTCGACGATGGAGCGCCATCCACCCGTCGCGGCGGGAAGAGAGACGCGCTCTTCGAGACGTCCTTTCTTGCCGACCTTTTCGGAGATGCGGTCGACTTCGTCCGTCATCCGCTCGTTCTGCTGGATGATCTCGTTGAGCGTATTCGCGATCTGCGCACCGACGCCGCTCGCCTCGATGACGTAGCGGGCCGAGAAGTCGCCGCGCTTGACAGCGGTGAGTACGCGCAGCAGTTCACGCGATGCCTCGGCTCCCAGTCCACCAGGACAATCGGACGTGACAGTCGACGGAGGGGTCGGCTCTTTGGGAGAGGCGGGAGCTTTGGAAGCGGCCATCGGATCGAAAACGCAGATCGGAGGACGGAGCGCAGCCATCTCCACCTGAGGATGCCCGCTGCCCCATCGTGTACGGTCTGACAAGATCGCCGATTGGACGGAGCAGAGTGTAACGATAACGAGCCACGCTGATCTACTCCACGCGTCCTCGCTCCGTAGTTTCAGCCCATGCCCGACGCCGCCCCTCTCGCCTCCTCTTTGCCTCCAGACGCAGGCGACGTGCGCCGCGAAACGGTCGCACTCGTGATCCCGCTCTTCAATGAAGAGGAGATGCTGCCCATCTTGATCCGGGAAGTGGAGGCTTTTCGGTCCCACCACCCCGACATCATCGAGATCGTGCTCGTCGACGACGGCAGCAGCGACGCGACGCCCCGACTGGTTCGCGAACTGACGGATGACCTACCCGGCTACCGCGTTGCCCGGTTCGCGCGCAACTTCGGTCACCAACTCGCCGTCACGGCGGGCCTGAGCCTGACCACGACCGACGCCGCCGTCATCCTTGACGCCGACCTACAGGACCCGCTGTCGGTCGTGAGCGAAATGATCGCCAAGTGGCGCCAAGGCTACGATGTCGTCTATGGCGTGCGGGCGGAGCGCGAAGGCGAGACGGCGTTCAAACGGGGCACGGCGGCAGGCTTCTACCGCGCGTTTCGGTGGATGACCGACCTCGACATCCCCCTCGACACCGGCGACTTCCGGCTCGTCTCTCGCCGCGTGATCGACGCGTACGAGAAGTTGGGTGAGCAACAGCCATTCGTTCGGGGCTTAATCTCGTGGCTGGGCTTCAACCAGACCGGCGTCGAATACCGGCGCGCGGCGCGGATGGCGGGCGAGACCAAGTATCCGCTGCGCAAGATGCTCAAGCTGGCGCTGACAAGCATGCTCTCGTTCTCGGACAAGCCGCTGCGCATGGCCGCGTATCTGGGATTGGGAACGGCGGCGCTTTCGTTCGTCGGGCTGCTCTACGCGCTGATCGCCTGGCTCATCGGATCGACG
>CAXBBB010000780.1:0-1527 GCA_963973615.1 uncultured Rhodothermales bacterium
GACTTCCTCATCCGAGATCGCCGTCTGCCCGTCCGGGTCCCAGTTGACGAGGTACTCGCCGCGGTAGACCAAGCCCTGCTCATGGAGCGTCACGAACACCTCCTGGACGGCGCGGCTCAGCCCGTCGTCCATGGTGAACCGCTGGTAGCGCCAGTCGGCCGAGTCGCCCAGGCGGCGCTTCTGCTGCATGATGATGTCGCCGTACTCCTCGCGCCATGCCCAGACGTGCGTGAGGAAGGCCTCCCGCCCGAGCGTCTTGCGGTCGACGCCGTCCTTCTTGAGCGTCCGCTCGACGACGTTCTGCGTCGCGATGCCGGCGTGGTCGAGGCCCGGCATCCACAGCGCGTTGTAGCCCTGCATCCGCTTCATCCGCGTCAGCGCGTCCTGGACGGCGTCTTGCAACGCGTGGCCCATGTGCAAACGACCGGTCACGTTGGGCGGCGGCATCATGACGACGAACGGCTCCTTGTTCGAGGTCTCATCGGCGTGGAAGAAGTCGGCGTCTTCCCAGTAGCTCTGCCACTTGGCTTCGATAGCCGACGGCTCGTAGGAAGTCGACGCCTCTTCGGCGTTTGGCGGAGTCGGGATCGGTCGGTCGGTCATGGCAGCAGTCGGCAAAGGGCAAGCGTGCAAGATGCGGTGCCGTCGCACCCTGAATCAACGCGCAGACGCGAGGATGGGGCGAAAAGCGGACCGACCGCCAATACCAAACGTTCTACTTACATGACCGACCACAACGCCGCCCTTCTCGCCCTTCGCCCCACCGTCGACGCCAATCCCGATGCGGCTTCGTCGGATGTGGAGCGGTTCTTTCACGCGACGCTGCGGCCGGTTCTCAAGCTGCAAAACGAGACGCTGCTGACGATTGTCGCACGCGAAGTAGGTAAGCGAGTTAAAGAACTGGCGGACATGGCGCCGGACGATCAGCGTGAGCGGCTCATACAAGCGTTGGCGGGCGACTCTAGGCGCAAGCGGACGCTCGTCGGGGTCGTCTATGGCGCACTGACGGTCCAAGAGTTGGCGTTTGCGCTCGACCACGAAGCCGAGGTGCGGCGGCGGATCGTGTCGCTGCTCGTGGAGCGGGTGCGGAGTCAGAGTGAAGCCGTAGCCAAACGTGCGAGGGCGTAGGTCTGAGGCCGTCCGTTACCTCGCCAGCCGATAGAGCGGCTAGAGTGTCACACAAGACCCCTTCTCGCCATGAATCGCCTGCTTCTGCTAGTCGCTCTCGTTCTCGCGCCCTCCGTCTTTGCTCAGTCCGACGAGGCGGCGTCGTACGTGCCGCGCACCTCGGGCGTCCACGTGCTCGCTAGCGCCGGACTGGGGTCGGGAAAATCGGCCGGCGCGGGATTGGCGATCACCTGGACGATGGGCAGCAGCGACAGGTCACGTTATCCGATCGGCGGATCGTTGGGACTCGAGCACGTCGAGGGGAAAGACATGGCGCTCTTCGATACAGGTGCTTTTGAAGCCTACCGCATGACCAACGTGCTCATCGGCGCCGACCTATCGGCCCGCTACGTTCAACTC
>CAXBBB010000781.1:0-1524 GCA_963973615.1 uncultured Rhodothermales bacterium
AGGGACCACACGTTGCCGCGTTCGAGCAGAAGTTCTCTCTCTTCACCGGATCGGCCCACGCGCTAGCGACAACTTCGTGCTCGACGGCACTCCACGCTGCCCCCTCGGCTCTGGGCATCGGGCCAGGCGACGAGGTCATCGTGCCTGCTTTCACCTGGGTCGCGACGGCCCACGCTGCCGAGCATCTGGGTGCCCGCGCCGTCTTCGTCGACGTAGATCCCGACACGTTCAACCTCGATCCGGCCCAACTCCATTCCGCCGTCACCGACCGCACGCGCGCTGTCGTCCCCGTCCACCTGTTCGGTTTGGCCGCCGACATGGCCGCCGTTTCAGCGTTCGCACGACGCCACGACCTGTTCGTCGTCGAAGACGCAGCGTGCGGGTTTGGAACGACCTATCGCGGCTCGCACGTAGGTACCCTAGGCGATGCGGGCTGCTTCAGCTTCCACCCCCGTAAGGCGATCACGACCGGAGAAGGCGGCATGATCACGACCAACGAGCTAGCGCTGGCCGAGCGGATCGACTCGCTCCGAAACCACGGCGCGGGCGGATCGGGCTTTGGTGACTTCCCCAATCTGGGCTTCAACTTTCGCATGACCGACCTGCAAGGCGCGCTGGGGTCGGCACAAATGGATCGCGCGGACGACATTCTGAGCGGTCGGCGTGCTGCAGCCGCCCGCTACGACGCGCTCCTGTCGAGCGTCGACTGGCTCCAGCTTCCGTCGTCCCCTACTCACAGCGAGCACAGTTACCAGTCCTACGTGACGCGCTTCCTGGGCGGCGATGCCGACGCGCTGCGCCTGCTCCGCGACGGCATCATGGCCAACCTCGACGCACAGGGCATCGCCACGCGGCAGGGCACGCACGCCGTCCCGACGCTGGGCTACTACTCGGGGAAATACGGCTACGTCGCGGGCGATTTCCCCGGAGCCCACCTTGCCGAGTCTGCCTCGCTCGCGCTCCCGCTCTTCCCCACGATCAGCGAGAGCCAGCAAGCCCGCGTCGTCGATGCGCTGCTGCGCGCTCATTCTACTCTCCACCGTCCTCTCGTCTACGCAACCGCCTGACCTCATGACCGACCAGACCATCTTCATCACCGGAGGCGCAGGCTTCATCGGCTCGTCCTTGATCGGGCGGCTCGTCGAGACCAACCGTGTCGTCGTCTACGACAACCTGACGCGCAACGCGCTCAAGACCCGCCCCTACCACGACCACCCGAACCTCACCGTCATCAAGGGCGACATCTTGGATGCGGCTCACCTGACCGAGTCGATGCAGGGCGCCAATGTTGTCGTCCATTGCGCCGCGATTGCCGGAGTCGACAGCGTGCTGCTGCGGCCCGTGACGACGATGCAGGTCGACATGATCGGTACAGCCAATGTGCTCGAAGCGGCCTCGACGCTCGACGCTTGCTCGCGCGTGGTGTGCTTCTCGACGAGCGAAGTATTCGGCACTAACGCCTTCCGCTCGTCCGAAGTCGACGACTGCGTGATCGGCAAGGTCGGCGAAGCGCGGAGGACGTAC
>CAXBBB010000782.1:0-1523 GCA_963973615.1 uncultured Rhodothermales bacterium
TACGGGTTTGTGCCGTCGCGCGGGCAACGTCCGCCACTTGGTCTGCGAGTGTCGCGCCGGGAAGCAGGCGATACGAAACGGTCGTCGCGCCGATGCCGTGATCCGCGAGAAAGCGTCCGATGTTGTTGTAGAGGTCTTTGCCGCCGAACTCGAAGTTGCGATCGCCCTCGGTCCATCCGCCGCCGTGGACGAACACCACCGTCGGCCACGCCTTGCCCCGAACCGAATCGGCGAGCGGTAGAAAGAGGTTGAGTCGGTGCTTGTCGTCCAGAGACCCATCGACGTAGGGCAGATTCATCCGCACGTTTTCGTCCGGCAAATCTGCGTCGTCATAGACGAACGAGAGGCCGATCCCCTGGATCGTCTGGCACCCCGCAAGGAAGGGAAGACAGAGCAAGGCGAGCAGGCGGAGTGGAGCAGGCATAGAGAGCGATTGGTGATTTAGCGTCAACGCGTATCAGACCGGGATATCCCACGCTGAGAGCCAGTCGATGTATCGTATTCGGTTGATCTGAGCGCAAGGCGACGAGTCACGGGGGAAATCAAAACAGGACGCCCAACCGAAGCCGAGCGTCCTGCAACACAAACCGAATCCGGAGTTTACTGCCGACGTGCCGAGGGCGCCATCGAAAGGTCCGAAGCGCGATCCCACAGGCTCATTGCCTGGCGGAAAACCGGGTCGTCGCCCAGCGTGACGGGCCACCACTCGGTGCTTCCATAGAGGTTGCGCGCGAGATACCCTTTGATGCGGCGCTCCAATTCAGGGCGCAGTTCTTCCAATCCGGCGCGCAGGTAGATGCCCTCGCTCGGATTGGCTTCGGATGGATCGTCGGTTAGCGTGACGCGCTCGTCTTCGTCGGCGAAGGCGAGGAAGCCGTCCCAGATCGCCTGGTCGACGCGGTACCCGGCCACAAATGCGGCTGGATCGGACCACTCGCCGCGCAAGGCAATTTCGCTCTTGTCGAAGATCGAGCGGGCGTAGCGGAAGTCGAGGCTTTTGCGGGCGACACCCAAGACGAGCGAGTTCGTGTCGGGCACGACTACGAAGTCGGGCAGGATGCCGCCGCCGCCGAAGACGGTGCGTCCGCCGTCGGTCGTGTACACCAAGCTGTCGGGGACGCTGTCGCGGTACTCGGACGGGTTGAACATCGACTGGTTGAGCGACTCGAACTTGTCTTGGTAGTACGATTCGTTGCTCTCGGTGCGGTCGTACGGCGTCTGGATGAGGCGTCCAGCAGGCGTGTAGTAGCGCGAGATCGTCATCTGCAAAACGGCTTCGTCGGGCAGTCTAAACTGAGCCTGAACCAGCCCTTTGCCGAACGTTCGGCGACCGACGAGAAGAGCGCGGTCGTGATCCTGCAACGCGCCGCTGACGATCTCGCTCGCCGACGCGCTGATCTCGTTGACGAGCACGATGACCGGCTGCGTTTCGAACAGACCGCCATCGGTCGCCTTCTCGAAGTTGTTGTACTGGACGTTGCGGCTCTTGGTCGACACGATCGTCTGACCAGCCGAGAGCAGTT
>CAXBBB010000783.1:0-1523 GCA_963973615.1 uncultured Rhodothermales bacterium
CCGCCGATCCATGCGTCGTCCTGCTGCACGTCGAGGGTCGTTACGGTCCCCGTCGACGCGTCGAGCCGGGTGATCCAGCGCGTCTTGTTGTCCTGCGAGCGGACGACGAGGATGGCATAGCGTCCATCAGCGCTCCACGTCGGCCCCGCGATGTCGACAGGGCGACGGGCTTTGGCCGAGTCCGATGCGGTCTCCATCGGCTTGGCGTCGGCTGCGCGGTAGGCAGGCGTTTCGTAGAGGCGGGGCAGATCGCTCAGGTCGACGGCGTAGGTCGTGTCGCGTGTCAGGTCTTGGACGTAGAGCGTCGGCGCGGCCTGCTTCTGGCCGACTTTGGGGCGGATCGCGCGCGTCTCGGTATAGCCGCTCTCGGTAACCCAAAACGGCACGTCGGTGCGTTCGTTGCTTACGTCGGGTGTCGTCGTGAACGTGACCCAGCGCCCGGTCGGGTCGATCTGTAGCTGGCCGACGTTGTCTCCACCTGTATAGAACGTCGGCGGACTCGGACGCATCTCGTCGGCCGCCTCGCGAGCTTGCTCGGTGCGTTCGCGGCGTTCGGCTCGGTCGCGGATGTAGCCGAAGAGTTCGCGCTGCTGGCGGTCGAGGAAGGCTTGCTGAGCGTCGGGCGATTTCTCGGATGGCTCGCGTCCGCTTCGGATGTCGGTGAGTTGGGTGATCGCGCCAGTCTCCAAACTGTGGCGGAAGAGGGCGTCGCCGCGCTGGTAAACGATGGCGGTGTCTCCGGCCATGAAGCGGGCGCCATACTCCCCATCGCGCGTCTGCGTAAGCGCCGTCGCGCGTCCGGTCGAGCGATCCATCAGGTACACGTCGCCCCGGCTCCCGTAGACTTTGCGCTGCCGATCCGCCGAATAGACCCCTTCGCCGACGTGCCAGCCGTCAAAGATCTCGGGCGTATCGATTTGAAGCGCGCGCGGTGCCTTCTGAGCCGCCGTCGTTCCTCGCCGGACCGAGTAGAGCGAATCCGAATCGAACGCCATCTGCGGATTCCAACGGAAGTAGAGCGCGTCACCGGTTTCGTCCCAGCCCATCAGTCGAGGTAATCCGCTATTTAGCGTGTCGCCCCACGCCATGATCTGCGGAACGGTGAGGGGGCCAGCGGATTGCGCGCGGGTGGCGAGTGGAAGCAGCAGGATCGCAGCGAGGGCGAGGCAGACAGGTCGGAGCATCGGTCGGGGAGAAGGCAGGCTGCAAAATACCGACTCGTCTTCCATCTCGCGAGTCGTCTGGACGATCAGGTCGGGCGTGAAGCACTTGGTCGAGCGGGGCGACGGCGTAAACTGCGAACTGCTAATCTGCGACTTTGAATGGATACGAACTTCCCTAGACTAGCCGACGTCCTCCGCCGTATCGACGCTCTCAACGCAGAAGTCGACGCGCTGCGTCCGCTCCCCGACGACATGCTGGGACGAGCGATGCAGCGGCTGCGTCTGGAGTGGACGTACCACAGCAACGCCATCGAAGGCAACAGCCTCGACTACGGCGAGACGCGTGCGCTGCTCATGCAC
>CAXBBB010000784.1:0-1522 GCA_963973615.1 uncultured Rhodothermales bacterium
AGAGGAGGATGAGGAGGAGTAGCAAGAAGCGCATCGACTGGAAAGAGTTGGTGAGCGTTCAACCTATCCGCAGCTTCCTCAATGTGCTATCCCGAGAATTTGGGGTTTTGAGCGACCAGCACCCGTCGTTTGCCTGGTGGACCCGGACCCGGACGCCGCTCGACGATGAATCCGGCTTCGGTGAGGGCATCGCGCACGCTCCGGCGAGTCGAGTACGTCGCTAGTCTGCCGCTGGGGTGCAGTGCGCTAAAGAGTCGTCGCCCAAACGGAACGGTCCACAGCTCGGGATTGGCGTCGGGACTGAACGCGTCGAGGTAAACGGCGTCGCAGTCGGTCGGTAGCGTTGCATCCAGCGCGTCGCCGATGTGCAGCGTCAACACGAGGTCTGGCGTCAGAGCGATGCTGTGGGTAGCTGGGGCGGGCGATGCGATGATGTCAGCGTAGGCGCTGAAGAAAGCGTCGGTCGGCAGGGTACATCCGGCAAGTCGGGGCAGGTCGAGCGAGCGGAGTACGTCAGTCGGGATCGGGTCAAACTCCAGGCTGACGAAGTCGAGTTTGGCACCGTGGGCGTGGGCATGTTGTGCTGTCGTCCACCAGTTGAGACCTGTTCCGAAGCCGACCTCGAGCACGCGCGTCGGTTTGCCCAGCGCCAGCCGCTCGCCGACCCCCGTGCCGTTGAGAAATACGTGGCGCGACTCGGTCAAGGCGCCGCCCGTCGAGCCGTAGGTCTGACTGTAGCGCTCGTTGTGCAGCGTCGGGACGCCGTCGTGCGTGGCGACGATGGCGTGATGAACCGGTGTGTCGTCAGCCGCCATAGAGAGGCTGCGGGCTGAAGCACAGAATGAACAGCGCGACGCACGACCACGCGAGCACGCGACGGCCGGGCGTCAGCTGTTGGTCGATGTAGACGGGGGGGTGCTCGATTCCGATGAAGCGGGCGATCAGGAACGCCCAAAACAACCAAAACCCGTAGCCGTAGCGCGCCACGTCCGGCGCGAGGAAGAGCACCACAGCGGTCAGGATCAGCAAGCCGCCGCCGAACGCGAGTTGGAGCATCTGATCGTGCGGAAAAATGCGGAGCGCGAACCAGTAGAGCATCGCGCCCAGAATCGGCCACAGTAGAATCCCCGCCAGCCCATGCCATTCTTGCAGTAGCGACAACAGGCCGGGTGCCGCTCCCAACGTGCCCAACACAGCCAGCGTCACCACCGTCAGACGCGCCAGGGCGACTGCTCGGCGTGCACCGAATAGGCTGTATGTGACGTGTCCGCCGTCGAGTTGGCCAGCGGGCAGCAGGTTCAGGGCAGTGAAGAACAAGCTGAGCCACGCAGCAAACAGCGTCGGGTAGTGGTACAACTCATACGCCGGTGGCACGTGGTCGAACAGCGGCGTGAGAAGCGACATGAGCAGCGTCGGGCCGATAGCTATCGGCGAGCCTTCCAGCGTGTCCATCGGCGGAAACGTGCCGTTCTGGGCGATATAGGCGTTGATGGCATCGTGGCCGGGGATGTCCAGCAGGTAC
>CAXBBB010000785.1:0-1519 GCA_963973615.1 uncultured Rhodothermales bacterium
TCTCCTTGAGGATCGTACGGATGCGTTCGTTCCACATGGCCGCCCGTACCGCCGTCGTGTGATAGGGCGATACGTTGGGCGCATAGGCCTGTACGCCGTACAGACGCAGGTCCAGCGCTTCTTCGTGCAGATGCCCACGGCGCTTCAGACCAGCGAGCAGTCCGAAGCCGTGCAGCAACACCAGTGGACACCTCAGCCCGATCACCTGAGGTTGGGGGAACGGTTCGAGGCTGGCAAACTTGGTCACCGCCGTGGCTGCGAGGTCGAGCAGAGCCATAAATCAGGAGAGAAACCAGAGCGCAGCCGCGCCGATCAGCGGGACGCGAACGTTGTCGTTTATGGGCAGTGGAAGCGCCTCGGCCAGCGTCATCACGCCGACGACCAAGGCCACGGTGGGCGTCGCGCCGACGCCGATCGCCAGCGTCAAAGCGCACGTGATGGCAAACGCCAACGAGCCTTCAACGGTCCGCGACGTGCCCAGCCAGTGGACGCGTCCGACCGACCGGCCGACCAGCGCGGCGGCGGCATCGGCCAGCATGAAGGCGGCGAAGATCCATCCCGCAGATCGCACGTCGGGCCACCACGCGAGCAGCGCTGCCGTGATCAGCACCCACGTCGCCCCGTTGAGGACCACGCCTTGGGCCGTATCGCGCTCGGAGGCGCGCATCATGAAGCCGAACAGGTTGTCGACCATCCGCGCGATCTTTGGTAAGAAGGCCCGCGATGCGTCGATGCTCGCCGCTATCACCGCTGAAACGCCGAAGAAGGCGCGTGACAGGTCGGGCGGAAACAGCGTCAGCATGATGGGGACGACGAGTGCTACCAGGTGGAGGGCTTTTCGCAAACCTTCAGCTTTGAGTGAGAGCGGGTGCAGCGAGTCCGAAGTCATAGCCTGCAAAATAGGCGAGGGAGACGCGCTGGCGTGCCGAATCCGTTCCGGCTACCGAGCGTTGATCGGCTTTCTCTTCCACACGTCTGGCGCCCATGCCCTCGATCCTGATTACCCTGCTCGGCGTCGCGCTGGGGACGGGCATCTGGCTCTACGTGCTGCGACGCTACGACCGCGTCGAACCTGAGGCGATCCGGCACTTGCTGATGGTCGGCATCGTCGGTGGAGGAGCCAGCCTCGTAGCTGCCGTGATCATGAACGGTTGGATCGGCGGACGCTTTGGGATCTACCTCGACACATTGGGGACGGTGGATCTATCGCTGAACAACTTGGTCGGGCTGACGCTGGCTACCGGAGTCGTCGAGGAGACGCTCAAACTGATCGCGGCCATCCTCGCCACGCGCTGGCTGGGCGATTTCGACGAGCCGGTCGACGGCATGATCTACGCGATGACGACGGCGCTGGGCTTTGCCGCATTCGAAAACGTGCTCTACGCGTACCAGTACGGCAATCAGCTCTTGCTGTCGCGCTTTCTGTGGCCCGTCCCCGCGCACATGGCGTATGCCGCCGTGTGGGGTTATGGCATGGTGCTAGCGCGCTACGCGTCATCGCGTCGGCCGGGTTGGATCG
>CAXBBB010000786.1:0-1517 GCA_963973615.1 uncultured Rhodothermales bacterium
CGCTGTCGCTCGCGGAAGCGGATCAGGTCGGGCTGGGCAAACCCCCGACTTCGGTGACTAACGGTGAGCACGACGATGATCTGGAATATGCCGTCGATTACATGACGCGTCACGCCCGTCTGTTTGATGTGCTGAGCAGAACACCCAACGAACCAGAGGACGACCTAACCCGGCTGGCTGAGAACTACATGGATCGCCATAGCGAAGCATTTAAGCAGCTAGCCAAGTAGCGAATCACGCGCGGCGGCGAGCGCGCTCATCGCCGCGGGTCGTGTCGCCCAGCGGTGCGTCGTCCAGCGGTTCCACGTCTAGGAGCGGAGTCGATGTCTTCGGCTTACGCTCGCGTTCGCGTCGTTCCTCTGAATCGGATGAGATCAGGGCGAGACGTTCGAGCATGTCGGCGTTTTTGCGCTCCAGCTTGCGCGTGGCCGACGAGAACAACGCGCGCGAGCCGAAGAAGGTGGCGGCTGTGAGCAGAGCCATGATGAGAAGGAAAACGAGCGGAGGCCCGTCAGTCGGTTTGACGGCTGCGATGAAACCGAACAGGCCAGTGAAAAACGCCAGCATCCCCGGTACTATATACCAGAAGCCGTGCTGGTTGACGCGGGATACGTCAACGTGAGTGCGGTCGCCTCGGGGCGTCAGCGTGACGTGCGAAAACTCCTGCCCGTTGATCGTGTAGCGCCAGTCGTAGCCGCGTCCGAGGGCTTCGGCCTGTCCGCGCTGGCCCATCGAGCGGCGGATCTCGGCGACCATGATCGCCCACTCGTCTTCGTCGACGTTGTGGTTGAGCGTCATCTCTCCGGCGACGCGGTACGTTCCGCCCCAGAGTCCGCTCGTGTTGTCCTGAGACGTCGCCGTCGTCATCCCGCTCGCCCCCCGATCGACGAACGCCGCGTCGATACCCGCTTCGTCGGCGATGCGGCGGATTTCGTCTAACGTCAATCCGTTCGACGGATCGCGCCGAGCTGCCTGGAGAGCAGCCGCTTGCCGCAACAGGTTCTGTATTTCCTTCTCGGAGTAAACGCGCATGAATCAAAGCAGATGATGGCCTAAAGTACGTGACGAGTGAAATGGTATACGGGTTGCACTTTCCCGCCCGCACATCGAAGGCCGGGACGCTCCGCCATTTCGCCGCGAGCCTATGTCCTTATTTACTTTCATCCTATCGGCAAAGCGCTCTTCCCAGCGCGTCCGCCCGCTTGCACACCGCCGTCCACACATTTCTACACCACCGCCATGCGCTCTCCGCTACTGCTGCTCCTCGCTCTGCTCGTGCTCCCTGCCTGCACACCCAGCCCCGTCTACCGCCTCTCCGCGAACGACGCCGACGTGAGCTATTGGGATGCAGGCCGCGCGTATCTCTTCGCCCAATCGGATAGCATCGCTGTCGAGGTGTCGTACGAGATGACGACGCGCGAAGGGCACGTGTTCGACATCGGCTTCGCCAACCGGAGCGACGCATCCCTCGTCATCGACCCAGCCGATATCGCAGCTCAGATGCTGAACCCCTCCGC
>CAXBBB010000787.1:0-1516 GCA_963973615.1 uncultured Rhodothermales bacterium
TACTGCTCGTAAGTCGGCTCGAGCAGCGGGTTGTCGTCGGTCGGACGGCTCATCTTGCGGCTGCGCCCGCCGACAGCGGTGAAGAGGAAATCGCCGGGCGTGAGTTCGAGGTACGCGCCGCGCGTCGTGACGCCCGACAGGCTGTAGCGCGACAGCGTGGGCGACACGTCGCCGACGGCTCCGGCGAACCAGCCGCGCTGCGTGCTTAGCGCCAACCGGCTCAGCGGCGTAGACGTGCGCTGCTCCAACTCGACCTGCTGCAGCGTCACCAGCGCGTTGAGTCCGTAGCTGAAGCCCCACGCCGCCGCGCTCGCCTGAGCGGTGAGTTGCGACCGAAACGGATCGCGCCGCGCCTGATCGGTCGTCGTCCCGTTGGCTTCGAGCAGCAGCCCCACCGACCCGCTCATCCGCACCGGCCCGACGACGAGCGGATCCGCGCCGAGTTGGGCGTGGACGGTGGTGGACGCTGGCATGAGCAAAAGTAGGAGGACGAAAAATGGCGCAGGATTGTGTAAGCGGCCTGACCTCGGTCCGGCGAAAGAGACGCGGAGAGAGCGAGCGTCAAGAAAGCGTCTTGTTTGAGCGAGCCTGCGAGCGAGTTTGGACGATTTCAGCGAGTGAACGCAGCGTCCGCCGGAGCGAGTCCAGCCTTGATCTTTTGCTTCTTTTCGATCAAGCGAAAAGAAGGCCCGCGCAGCGAAAAGCGGATAGCAGCACTGGGTTACTGCCCGTGGAATGAGAAACAAGAGGAGCCTCATCGCCTCCCTCCCACTCTCGGCTCGCGCGCCTGCGCCGGCTCACTCGGAGCTGACTCGTTGCTCGACCGGTCGACGGCAACGACGCGGTAGAACGCCCCCGCCTGCCCAGCCGGATCGACCCACTCCGTCCCGCCCTCGACGTGCCCGACGACGACGAACACGCCCGCTCCGCGATCCGCTCGTGTTACGACGTAGCCCGCCAAATCGCGGCTTGCCACCGGATCCCACGTCACGCGCACGCCACTCGCTCCGGCACGCGCTCGGACGTTGCGCACACGCGGCGGTGCCTGACGGTCGGCCTGCGTCCACCCGGCGGCGGCGGAAACGCCCGTCAATCTGGCTAGGTCGACGGCCACGACGCGGTATCGGGCCGAGTCGACGGGAAGCTCGTCATAGTCTGTCCAGGAGGTCACGCCTGCGCGCACACTATCGATGGCGGCGAAGGGTTGAGCGCCCGATGCACGCTCGATGCGATAGGCGCTCAGGTCGCGGGCGGGCGACGGGGACCACGACACGAACGCGCGTCCGTCCTGGGTGCGCGCGTCGACGCGTTGGGGCGCGGCAGGCGGCGTCACGTTGGGCACGTCGACGTGGGCCTGCGTCGGCGTGCTCAGGTTGCGGACGGTGTCCTGGACCTGGACCGCGTAGCGGATGCGATAGCCTTCGAGTTCTGCGTCGGGAGGAAAGGTGTCGACGAAGTCCGATTCGGCCAGGTCGCCGCCGTCGATGCGCTGGGCTTCGGTCGTGCCCAGGCCGAC
>CAXBBB010000788.1:0-1515 GCA_963973615.1 uncultured Rhodothermales bacterium
ACGGGGTCGCTGACGGCGCCGCTGCGCTCGAATGCGCGAAACGTCAGGTCGAGATCGCCGACGGCAAATGCGCCCTGGACGGTGATGCGGGCCGAGTAGATGCCGTCGCCCGCCGTCGAATCGCCCGCTGCCGGGTTACCGGTGTCGATGAGCGGAAATGGATTGGGCGCTCCGGGCAAAGTGACGGATACCTGCTGCACCTGATCCAGCCCACGCGGATGGACGACCCTTGCAGAGACGGTTAGGATCGAGTCTCGTCCCGTCACAAACGGATCGGGCGACGCGCGCGCCGACCGCAAAATCGGATTGGCGACGACGTACGTGCTCCGCGCCGACGCCGACTGACCCTGATCGTCGACCGCATACACGAGCACTCCGAATCGGCCCAGGGCTGTGATCGGCAGCGGTAGCACGAACGCACCGCCGTAGGTGTCGCTCTGTCCAGCAATTCGTTCCAGCGTCGCCTGCCCGATAGGTTCGGCGCCCGTCGTCCGGTCGAGCAGAACGAACACGACCGAGTCGACGCGCCCGTCGGGGTCGTCGGCATCGACGATGATGTTAAGCGGGACCGTCGCAACGCTGTCTGCGATCTGGCCGAGCGGGAGCAGGTCGATCCGAATACTGTCCGGGTTGACACTCAGGCTGCGGATGACGGGCGGCCTGCCGATGGCGTCGGGCTGTCCGGGATCCGCGTCGCATGCGGCGAAGAGGAAGCCGGCGAGGGCGAGGAGCGTCAGGTGCGCAACAGGCAGGCGGATACTCCGAAGGGGAGAGGGCATGGGCAAAACGGGCGGTGCAGCGGAGAGTGCTGGAGGGGAATACCGTAGCCGTTTAGCTCATGCACGCGTGATCTGGGAGACGCTCAAAATATAACGCCACAGCCTGGTCGCGTCAGTGGCTTTTTCGTGCCCTATCCCGCAGGCGCCATTCGATCCAGCCCTGCGGCGTGCTGCTGCTGATAGGCCGCTCGGGCCAGCGCCATCGCTCAGACCAGGCCGGATCGCTTGCCCAGTCCAGGGCGCACGACATACGTGCTTGGATTCCGAGATGCGCTGGTGAGCGCGTATCCAGACATCGCTTCGGCCATCCGAGTGCGCGAGTGACTCAGCACGTGGTCGCGCATTGCGATCCCGCCGCCGAGCACGATGCGGTGCGGCATCAGCGTGTATGTCCACGTCGCGAGTGCCTGTCCGACGTAATACGCGACTGTATCCCAAACGGGATGATCATCGCTCAGGTCACGCGCAGGGGTGCCCGTACGTCCCTCGATTGCGGCTCCTGACGCCATACCTTCGAGACAGTCGCCGTGGTAGGGACAGGCGCCAGCGAACGTGTCACCGCGCAGGCGCCGGACGGAGATATGGCCCATCTCAGAATGCGATGCGCCTTGCCAGAGCTTTCCGCCGTTGACGAGTCCCCCGCCGATGCCGGTGCCGACGGTGACATAGAGAACTGATGGGGCATCTTGCGCCGAACCGAAGCGGGATTCGCCGTAGGCTGCGGCGCTTACGTCGG